>CAXSDU010000032.1:0-12699 GCA_964236165.1 uncultured Parafilimonas sp.
AGCGGCAAATTGTGATTTGATAATGCTTTCATCTGAGCCTTATCCTTTCAAACAAAAACATGTTGATGAATTGAAAATCATTTTGCCATCATTAAAAATTATATTGGTTAACGGAGAAATGTTTAGCTGGTATGGAAGCAAGTTGCAGATTGCGGCAAATTATTTTTCAGAATTAATAAAATCATTGAATTTTATTGATAAAAAACATTAAAAGATTTACTACTTATATTTGCCGTCCGATCAAAATAAAAAAAACTTTTCGATAAATTAATTATTAATTATGAGTAATTCAAAGATTACAGAATTGCTCGGCGATAAAGCCGAATATTTTTTAAATCATACAAGTAAAACAATTGATAAATCTCAATTGCATTTACCCGGTGCAGACCATCTTGACAGAATATGGACAAACAGTAACCGCAGCAATCAGGTGTTACGCAGCATGCAGCAATTATTGAGTAACGGTCGTTTAGGTAACACAGGTTATTGTAATATTTTTCCAGTTGACCAGGGTGTTGAACACAGCGCCGGTGCTTCGTTTGCGCCAAATCCTGTTTACTTCGATCCTGAAAATATAATTAAGCTTGCCGTTGAATCAGGTTGTAATGGTGTAGCTTCTACTTTCGGCGTGCTTGGTATAATGAGCCGCAAGTATGCACACAAGATTCCTTTCATCGTTAAAATAAATCACAACGAGTTTCTAAGCTATCCAAACACATACGATCAAACAATGTTTGGCAAAGTAAAAAGTGCATGGAATATGGGCGCAGTGGGTATTGGCGCAACAATTTATTGGGGAAGTGAAGAAAGCAGGAGGCAACTGAAAGAAGTTTCGGAAGCTTTTGAACTTGCACATGAATTAGGTATGATGACAATTCTCTGGTGTTATACAAGAAACAATGCGTTTGTTGTAAATGGCGTGGATTATCATACATCAGCAGATTTTACAGGTCAGGCAAATCATTTAGGCGTAACTATACAGGCAGATATCATCAAACAAAAATTACCCACTAATAATGGCGGTTATCTTGCAACAAAACATGGCAAAACTTCAAAGCTTGTATATGAAAAACTTACCACAGATCATCCAATAGATCTTTGCCGATACCAGGTTATAAATTGTTATATGGGCAGAGTAGGATTAATAAATTCCGGCGGCGAAAGTAAAGGCGCATCCGATCTTGCAGATGCCGTTAAAACTGCAGTTATAAACAAAAGAGCCGGAGGTATGGGTTTAATACTTGGCCGTAAAGCTTTTCAGCGTCCGATGAAAGAAGGCATTGAAATGTTACAGGGCATCATGGATGTTTATCTTGATGAAAGTATTACTGTAGCTTAGTTACAGCTTGCACGCAATTTGCTGCAATATTTACCTTTTAAGTTTATTCGTTTACTAATTAAAAATTTCGGATGAACGCAGAACAAGACGATGAGTTAGCAGATTCGCTTTCGGGAGATGATGTGTTGAAAGAAAATCCCGCGGGTGAATCAAAGTCAAAATGGTATAAACGATTACGTAAAGGCATAACTACATCTACTGCTGAAAAAAGAGAAATGCCGGAAGGGTTATGGAGTAAATGCCCTGAATGTCATTATATATGCACAACAAGTGAGTTAAGAGAAAATCTTTATGTATGTCCTAAATGTAATTATCATCACCGCATCGGCAGCGAAGACTATTTTGAAATTTTGTTTGATGATAAAATATACACTGAACTTTTCGATAATATTCGTAGCGTAGATTTTCTTGGTTTTACTGATCTTAAATCTTATCAGAAAAGACTTGATGAAATTCATGCTAAAACAGATTTAAAAGATAGTATGCGTGTTGCCGTCGGCAATATTAGTGAGCATGAAATAGTGATTGCATGTATGGATTTTGAATTTATCGGTGGTTCTCTTGGCAGTGTTATGGGAGAAAAATTTAGTCGCGCTGTTGATTATTGCATGCAAAACAGGTTACCATTTTTTGTTATCAGCAAAAGCGGCGGTGCGCGAATGATGGAGAGCGCTTTTAGTTTAATGCAACTTGCAAAAACCAGTGGAAAGCTTTCGCAGTTAAACGATGCAGGCCTGCCATTTATTTCTTTATTAACCGATCCAACTTTTGGTGGTATATCTGCAAGCTTTGGAATGTTAGGCGATTTCAATATTGCTGAGCCCGGCGCATTAATTGGGTTTGCTGGTCCGCGTGTAATTAAAGAAACAATTAAAAAGGATTTACCTGAAGGTTTTCAACGCAGCGAATTTTTATTGGAACATGGTTTTCTCGATTTTATTATTGACAGAAAAAAGCTGAAGAATAGAATTTCAACCTTAATAAAATTATTGCAACATTAATTTAGTTCATAGATTAAGTTTATTTTCATAGTAAAAGAAATTATCAGTTTAATTACGCTCAACTAATCTCCGTTATTAATTAGGTTCTCACTATGGCAAAGGAAATGAGTAACAGGCAGGCGTATTTTCATTATCAAATAGAAGATAAATATGTTGCAGGAATTGTATTACTTGGTACAGAAGTAAAATCAATCCGCGAAGGAAAATTAAGCTTTAATGATGCATATTGTTTGTTTGATAAAAATGAACTTTGGCTGCGTGGTTTATACATTGCAGAATATAAATTAGGCACTTCCAATAATCATATTGAAGTACACGACAGAAAAATTTTACTTATGCAAAGAGAGTTGAAACGTATTCAATCCAAGATGAAGGAAAAAGGTTTTACACTTATTCCATTGCGTGTTTTTTTTAATGAAAAGAATTTTGTAAAAGTAGAAATTGGTTTAGGAAGAGGAAAAAAAGTACACGATAAAAGAGAATCAATAAAAGAAAAAGATGTTAAGCGGGAAATTAGCAGAGCAATAAAATTTTAATCATCAAAATTTATCTATTAATACGCGAGTAATTTTTTTAATCTTTCAATTACTTTTTCTGATGTAGGCAACATTGCTTTTTCTAATTCGAGATTAATAGGAACTGCAGGTAAATCTAAAGCACCGAATACTTCCACAGGTGCATCAAGTTGATTAAAACAATTATAATTTATACGATGTGCCAACGCTTCTGCAAATGAATTTGTTTGTTGCTCTTCACTTAATACTAAACATTTTCCATGTTTTTTTACGGTCGAAAAAATCAATGTTTCATCTAAAGGATAGAGAGTGCGCAAGTCCACAATTTCAACCTTCTCTTCAAATTCTTTCGCAGCAGCTTTCGCCCAATAAACACCCATACCATAAGTTACTATGCAAACGCTTTCACCATTGGCAATGTTTTCTTTACTTGCCTGCAAAATAATATTTGCTTTACCCAATGGCAGAATATATTCTTTATCTGGCTCAATTGTTTTTGCATCTTCGGTGCCGGGAACTTTACTCCAGTATAAACCTTTATGCTCAAGCATAATTACAGGATTAGGATCGTAGTAAGCGGCTTTCATTAACCCTTTTATATCTGCTGCATTTGAAGGGTAACAAATTTTAATTCCTTTAATTGTAAGTAAAGTTGATTCAATGCTGGCGCTGTGATAAGGACCGCCACCACCATAAGCACCAACGGGCACGCGCAGAATCATACTCACTGGAAATTTTCCGTTGGTTAAATAATTTGATTTTGAAATTTCACTTACCAATTGATTTATGCCGGGATAAATATAATCGCCAAACTGTACCTCAATTATTGGCTTTAAACCCAAAGCACTTAATCCTGCTGTTGAACCAATGATGTATGCTTCTTGTATAGCAGTATTAAACACACGATCATCGCCAAATTTTTCTGCAAGTTTTGCGGTTTCGCGAAACACGCCGCCTAATCTTTTTCCAACATCCTGCCCATACAAAATACATTCTTCGTGTTCCTGCATTAACTCATCAATAGCATGTAATGCAGCATCTACCATAATTATTTTTTCTGATGTTGCAGGTGCACGGTTACCGGTTTCCAGTTGAATTGGTGTTTCTGCAAATACATGTTCAGTTACTGATTCTGCTGTTGGCTCTGCAGCATTTTTTGCTTTTTCAAAAGATGATTGTATTTCTTTTTGAGCGTCTTCTTCTATCTGTTGCAATTGTGTTTCAGTAAAACCGCTCTGACCAAGATATTTACGCAATTTTATAAAAGGATCATCAGCTGCATGTTTATCAAGATCTTCTTTCGTTCTGTAAAATTCTTTTCTAACACCACTTGTATGATGACCTAATAAAGGAACGTTTGCATAAACCAAAATCGGTGTACGCTCCCTACGTACATAGTTAATAGCGTATTGTATTGTACCGAATGCATGTTCAAAATTACTGCCATCAACATTCACTTTTTGCAAGCCTTTAAATCCATCAGCAAATTCAAAAGCATTCATGGCTCTTGATTCTTCTGCAGTTGCACTTATACCCCAACCATTATCCTGTACCAAATAAATTATTGGCAGTTTTTTTAATACAGCAAATTGTAATGCTTCACTTACTTCACCTTCAGTAATACTACTATCACCTAAACTGCAAACAACAACAGGCGATTGGTTATTTGCACCTTTTTTTAAACGTGGTGAATTGATCGTTTCAAGATATTGCATCGCTTGCGCTAAACCTGTAGTTGGTATTGCCTGCATACCCGTTGCGCTGCTTTGATGAATGATGCCGGGCTTTGCTGCATCTTTATTATTTGGATGACAATAATAAGAACGACCACCTGAAAAAGGATCATCTGCTTTAGCTAATAACTGCAACATTAATTGATAAGGTGTGTAACCAAGTGCAAGCAATAAACTATCATCACGATAATAAGGACTTACAAAATCGCAGGGTAAAAGCTGAATGCCTGTTGCTATTTGTATAGCTTCATGCCCGCGCGAAGTTGAATGAACATATTTACAAACCTGCCTGTTGCTTTCATATATATCACTCATGCATTTTGCAGATGACATAAGCTTGTAAACATAGGCAAGTGTCTTATTATCGAGCATTGAGCAAATATCGGTACGGAAACAGAATAAAAAATTCGCTTATTATTTTATATCTAATTCAAACACTTTTTCTTCTTCAAAGTATCCAGCTAAAACATCACCCACTACACATTCACCTACGCCTTCAGGTGTACCGGTAAAAACAAGATCGCCAATATTCAACGCAAAATATTTTGAAATATCAGCGATGATAGAATTAAAGGAAAAAATCATGCTTTTACTTTTACCAGATTGCACGAGCTCCTCATTTTTTTTCATTGAAAAATTAATATTTTTCGATGTCATTTCTTTATCTAGTTCAACCCATTTACCAACAACAGCAGAACAATCCCATGCTTTTGCTTTTTCCCAGGGTAACCTTTTTTCTTTTAATTCATTTTGTACATCTCTTGCAGTAAAATCAATACCTACTGTAATAGCGTTATAATAATGTGACGCCTGCGATTCAGAAATATATTTTCCGTTTTTTGAAATGCGGATTACAAGCTCTGCTTCATAATGCAATTCATTGGTAAACTCCGGATAATAAAAAGGATTATTTAATTGTAATAAAGCGCTTTTGGGTTTTAAAAAAATAACAGGCTCTGAAGGAACACTATTATTTAATTCTTTAGCATGATCAGCATAATTTCTGCCGACACAAAATATTTTCATTGAAGCAGGTTTTCAGTTTGCTAAATATAAATAATGTTTTAAACATTGTATTTTTAAACACTGAATTTTATATTATTTACTGCGTTCATTGTTCTTTCAATGCCAATGGCAGCAAAGTTTTCAATCACTTCAAAACAATATTCTATTTTCTTCCAAATCAAAGCAAGCTCTTCGGGAAACCATTTTGAAAGTACAAATTCTGCCTGCATTCCTTTTGGATAATTATTACCAATACCAAAACGAAGTTTAGGATAATTTACAGTATTTAATACTTGCTGAATATCTTTTAAACCATTGTGCCCGCCATCACTGCCGCTTGAACGCAATCTTAATGTATCTACCGGCAATGCAATATCATCTACAACAGTTAAAGTATTTTCTATAGCAATTTTTTCTTTATCCATCCAGTATTTAAAAGCTTTCCCGCTTAAGTTCATATAAGTAGAAGGTTTTATGCAGATGAAAATATTTCCTTTATATTTTATTTCTGCTGTTTCTGCCAACCTTTGCGTAGTGAAGCCGCCTTTATGTTTCAACACAAATGCTGTTACTATATCAAAGCCAATATTATGGCGTGTTTGCTGGTATTCTGCGCTTGGATTACCTAAACCAACTATTAAAAATTTACTCATGAAAAATGCATCTTATAAACAACAAAGCCCCGTAAAATTACAGGGCTTTGCAGGTAAATTATATTGTTTATTTTTTCTTTTCGTCTTTTGCAGATGCTTTAGCAGGTGCTGCTTTTGCCGCAGCAACCGGAGCAGCCGCTTTTGCAGCCGGAGCAGCAGTTCCTGCAGGTGCTGCGGTTGCTTCTTCCTGTTTCAATTGTCTTGTTAACACAACAGAAGCGACTGGAATACGTGGAGAATTCATCACTTCCATATTCTCCGCTTTTACTTCTTCAACACGAATATTTCCGTTCAATTCAAGATTAGTTATATCCACTTCAATATCTTCTTTTAAATATTTTGGAAGTGTTTTAACTTTAAGTGATTTCATTTTTGTAACTAATTTACCGCCTTCTTTTACTCCGGCAGCCGTACCGGTAAATTTAAGAGGAAGATCAGCTGTAACTTTTTTGTCTTCTACTAATTCAAGCAGGTCAACATGATTTAAAGCATCACTAACCTGATCAAACTGTAAATCTTTTAAAATGCATCTGTAAGAATTTCCATCTACACTTACTTCTGCTAATTGAAACTGGCTGGTATATACGAGCGGTTTAAATGCCTTGGCAGATGCATAAAAATTTACTACCTGCGCACCCCCGTAAATTACACCCGGCACAAGTTCCTGAGAGCGAAGCCGGCGGGTGGCTTTTTTGCCAAGTTCGGTCCTCAGTTGTCCTTCGATTGTAATTGATTTCATAATATATAAAAATTGATTTTATGATTTTAAACTCTTCCAACCTTTTCACGCAATTGTGAATGAATAAAAAGGCTGGTTATACTTTTATTCTCATAAGCATTTCTAATTGCAATTGCAAATAGATCAGCAACTGAAAGAACTTTTATTTTATTGCTGGAATATTTTAATGGAATGGTATCACAAACCACTAATTCTTCCAATTCACTGTTTTCAATGGTTTCGTAAGCTTTACCGCTTAAAACAGGATGCGTACACAATGCTCTAACACTTGTAGCACCTTTTTCTTTTAAAAGAGCTGTAGCTTTCGCCAATGTACCACCGGTATCACAGATATCATCTATTAAGATAATATCCTTGCCTTCAACATCGCCTATTACAACCATGCTTGCTATTTCGTTTGCCCGTTTGCGATGCTTATCACAAATCACCATTTCTGCATTAAAATAACTTGCAATTTCTCTTACCCTATTGGTACCTCCCACATCAGGGGCGGCAAAGGTAAGGTTTTCGAGGTTAAGCTTCTCTATATAAGGAATGAAAATGGCAGAACTATCAAGATGATCAACAGGAATATCAAAAAAAGCTTGTATTTGCGGAGCATGCAAATCCATTGTAATTATGCGATTTGCGCCGGCAGTTTCTAATAAAGATGCTACCAGTTTTGAACCAATAGCAACACGCGGTTTATCTTTTCTATCCTGCCTTGCATAACCGAAATAAGGAATAACCGCAATAATTTTATAAGCGCTTGCTCTTTTTGCAGCATCAATCATTAGTAATAATTCCAGGATATTGTCTGATGGAGAACATGTGCTTTGAATAAGAAAAACATAATCTCCTCTAATACTTTCCAAAAATACAGGCTGAAACTCGCCATCGCTAAATTTTTGAATGTTTACTTTTCCCTGTGGTATTCCAAAATGATGTGCAATTTTTGCGGAAAGTTCATGTGAACCTGTACCTGAAAAAATTTTAACTGAGGGACTCATATATTAGCGGTTAAGCGGCGAAGATAGAAATTCAAAAAAGAAATACTAATTTGATGTGTCATATTTTTTACAATGCCTAATACCTCTATTAAAAACTGGGCAATTGATGATCGCCCACGTGAAAAAATGTTGCTAAAAGGATATGCAGCTTTAAGCAATGCAGAATTACTTGCCATTTTAATAAATAACGGTACGAAAAATAAAAGCGCTGTTGATGTTGCAAAAGAATTATTAGCCGCAATTGATAATGATTTACAAAAGCTGGGAAAATTATCAATAAAAGAAATTATAAAACTTAAAGTAAAAGGCATTGGCGAAGCAAAAGCTGTTTCAATTGCTGCAGCTTTGGAATTAGGTTTAAGAAGAGAAGTATCAGAAAAAAAATTAAGCGTTGTTATTCAAAGCAGAGATGCAGCAGAATATTTAAGAGCGCAATTGAAATTTAAAAGCCATGAAGTATTTGCAATCGTTTATTTAAACCAGGCCAACAAAATAAAGCATTATGAAATAATTAGTGAAGGTGGAATAACAGGCACCGTTGCCGACCCGAGAATTATTTTAAAAAAAGCTTTAGAAAATGATGCAGTAAGTATAATTCTTTGTCATAATCACCCCAGTGGAAGTATTAAACCCAGCCGCGCAGATGAAGTGCTTACAAAGAAAATTACCGAAGCAGCTTCTTATTTTGATATAAAAGTATTGGATCATATTATAGTGAGCCAAGAAGGTTATTATAGTTTTGCTGATGAAGGTTTATTATGATTAATGCCTTCCTGTTTATAGATATTTTTTTACTTCACCATATAATTACTAAAATAACAAACGAAAATCTTTTATATGGAATCGTAAAACTTAAGCCAGAAGTTTTGTTTGTTATCTATGATAAAGATTATTACTACACTCGTTTTTACTTAACTATAATATCGGTATCGATCTCTATATTTTAATTTCCGATCTTTAATGTAATGACTTTATACACTATAAAAGAACTTGATGAGTGGATGACAGCAAATTGTTATAACTCTAGTTACGGAATTGGAAACAGGAATATACATGAAGGTTATGGATTGTATACATCAGGCAGTTTGTTTATTTGGTATTATACGGAAAGAGGTGAAAAAGACAATCTGCAATATTTTCAAACAGAAAAAGAAGCTGTTGAATTTGCTTTCGAAAAAATCAAGTCAGACAGGTTTGCCAACAGACATATGATTGGATTTTTAGATAATGAATCTTCACAATCAGAACTATTGAAAGAATTGAAAAAGCGGGATATTAATTATTTCGCGGATAAAATTCCTTATGGTGGTTTGAACGATTTGCGATACAGGGTTTTTGTATTTGGCTGCGATATTAAAAACGTTGCAGATTTAAAAGATAAATACGACAAGTCAAGATAATAATAACAGGGATAAAAATTATTAGCCAGTATTCAAAAAAATTCCTCACTTCTAATTTCCTATTGATAGCGCTTTACTAAAATTGTAAACGCTTCAATACCAAAAATCAACGGCTAATCAGAAAAATTACACTACACAACTACATAAGTTTTAATTCCCTTTCCTGCTGCTGGATATTTGAGTCTTATTATTAATTATTAATAAAAAAACTATGAAACAAGTATTCTATTTTTTGTTTTTTTGTTTTTCAATTTCTTGCGCTTACTCGCAACAGCATAAGCAATTAATGGTTGCGGCAAGTACTTCACTAATAACTGAAAGACTTGGTGTAAACGGACCATTACAATTTAATAAAACAGATTTCCATCTCGCCTGGTCAGATAAACCAAATGCAACCTATTACGTGCAGGAATATTTACCAAAAGGCGAAAACGTTGATCGCTTTAATCAGTTACTTACCATAAACCTGTTTAACAAATTTGTTAAAACAGAAGATGCGATCAATCAGAAAGTATATGAATTAAATGAAAGAAAAAAAACAGATCCTAATTGTAATTATGCAATAAATAAAAGCAAAGATGGCAAAGAATTTATGATAGATTTTTTGCTTGGCGAAGGCAGCGGAAACCAGGCTGTAGTTGAGTTTAATATTTATCATTATAAACAAATTGAAATTGATAATAAACCAGCATTGATTGTATATGCATATTCTAAAAGAAGTTATGGAAATGATATAACAGCATTTTTAAAGAATTTAAAAACGGAAAGATCTACGTTGCTGCAGACAATGAGTTCAACCCAAATACCGCAAATAAAACTCAGCAGTAAATAAATGCTTATGAAAAACTTTGCAAAACTGCTTAATTATATTAACAACAAACCAACTGATAAAAAGAAAAATAAAATGGAAAAGATTTTAAACACAGCATATGCTCCTTACCAGGAAACTGCGCCGGATTTTATATACAACTTATTGTTTTGTGATGATACTGAGTTATATAAAAACAACAATCAACAACCTGCTTTGTATCCATTAAATATTTTGTTTGCTGATGAAATAAATATTGTTGACCTGCGGAAAATAATTAACGATCCAACTGTTGAAACAAGACATAAAATTCTTGCTTATAAAAAACTGGCAGCATATGGATTGAACATTCAAACAAAAGAACTGCTTGGTGTTATTGTTGAAGTAGGACTTGAAAACGGGCTTGATGTGATTGCTGCGTATAAAGATGGAACAGCACGCTATATTAATCAAACCGGCAAAATGATTATTTGGGAAACGCCTGATGAAACTTCAAATGATTTAATAAAAAATTTGTTTGAAAAGAGTGAAAATATTATTGCAGAAATAGGTCCATGGAATCAGCCAAGAAAACCTTTCCCGCACAAAGGAATGGTAAGAATAAATTTTCTTGTTACAGATGGTTTTTATTTTGGTGAAGGACCTGCTGATGTTTTTTTCAGGGATTCTTTAGCAAAACCTGCGCTTTTTTCTGCAGCAGCTTTAATGCAATTTCTAACAGAAAAAGTGTTAAGCAACACATGCTAAGATTAGTAATTATTCAAATAACAAATCATGCTCTTATTTAAAATTATTTATGGCTTTGATGCTATTATTGCCATCGTTATTTTTTACTTTTTTCTAGTTGGCATTGGGGATGGTTCCGTTAGCGGCTTTAACATAATAGCATGGATCGCTATAATATTTGCCTTGGCAGCAATATTTTACGGCAGCATCTGGTTTAAATCTCATAACTATCCCCTGCTTGCTTATGCAACATTGCTTGTGCTCGCTATTCCATCATTTCTTTGTATGCTTTATTTTTTAATTGCTATTCTTGGTGATGGCAGAATGAATTAACTGTATGAAAAAAAATATCATCATAATAACTGCCGTTGTTTTAATAGTAATTATTAATTGTAGAGTTTTTGCACAAACAAACACCGGTGATTCAATAAATAAAAAAATGGACACAAAAGAAGAAGAATTTGGCAGGCAGGCTTTTGATGCTTTTAAAAATAATGATGAAGCATTATATCAATCTATGCAGCCAACAAACGAAGAATATAAAGCACTTTTACAATTGATGCTGAGCGCAAAAGTTAAAGACCTTACCCAACAAAAGATTGATGAAATGATGGAGCGCCGCAAAAGAGAAGCATCAGAAAGAATGAAAAAAAATTTTACTGAATTTCAGCAACAGGCAGACAGTGTAGGTATAGTATGGAAAAATGCTGTGTATGATAAGTATGACTGGCAGGAAATGTATCCTGAAGAGTTTCATCAAAAGTATTTATATGGTACTATATGGTTTACTGTTAGTGGCGTTCGTTATATGATAGAAGATGTGCAGGCTGTAGAAATACCAACCGGTTATAAACTTCAAAAAATATATCGCATTCGTAAAGCAGAAGAGTAATTTATATTTCATTTTCGCTGTTAAATCCGCTGCATTTTTTGTGGTGGATTTTTTTATATTAATAAATCTGTTAAACGAATTTTTTATAAGCATCAAAACCATAAATAGTATTTTTTAATACAGCTATTAATCTGATCATTTATTTACAAAAACAAAAAAATCAATTTACCGCTCACTCCTTTTTTTGTACGCTTCCACAGAAAAAATACACAACTGAATTGACTAAGTTTTTTTTCGCTTTTGCATCAATACATTTTTGCGGTATAAATAAATTAAATCATGAAAAATTATTTCTCTACACAAAATCAAAACACAATTATATTCAATTCAGCACAAAAAAATCAGCCGAAAATTTTTTCGTTCAAACAACAAATAAGTTCAAACAATTTTAAAAGTTTAATACTAACTTTTGTGCTCGTGCTGGTATTAAGCAGTACCGCTTTGTTTGCTCAAAATACTTTTCCTGCTTCCGGTTCTGTTGGCATTGGTACTACAACACCTAATGCATCTTCTTTGTTGGAAATGATAAGTACAACCAAAGGCATTCTTATTCCGCGTATGAGTATTGTACAGCGCAATGCTATTATTCATCCTGCTACAGGATTACTTGTTTATCAACTGGACAGAACGCAGGGGTTTTTTTACTATAACGGTTCTGCATGGGTTGCATTAGCAGGAACAAGCAGCGGCACATGGGCAAATACAAGTTTATCTAACTTAACATCTACTTCTATAAATCAGCCATTAATACCGGTAACTACAAATATGCTAAGCCTGGGTAGTTCTTCAGTAAGATGGAATAATTTATACTCGAAAAGTGGTGACTTTACAGGCAACGTAAATATTGAAGGCGATGTATATAAAAGTACAGATAGAGTAATTGCTTTTAACACAGGCAG
>CAXSDU010000032.1:12709-20514 GCA_964236165.1 uncultured Parafilimonas sp.
AAGTATTGGTATAGGAACTTTTCCGCTTAACACAACAACTTTATATAGTACTGCAGTTGGCTTTAATGCACTTCACAGTAATGTAAAAGGAATTTTTAATACGGCAACTGGTTACAGTGCTTTAAGCAATCATACCAACGGTGCAAATTGTACGGCATTTGGTTCAGGCGCTTTGCAAATAGATACATCAGGCTTTGATAATACAGCCGTTGGTGCATCTGCTTTATTGCTCAACACAAATGGTCATGGTAACACAGCAACCGGAACATCAGCTTTGGCGTCAAATACAATTGGCACTATCAATACCGCAACCGGTGTATCAGCATTACTTAGTAATACCACAGGTTATGAAAATACAGCAACTGGTGTGTTGGCTTTAGGTAGTAACCTTTCAGGTAAAGGAAATGTAGCAGTCGGTTCAAACGCATTAATCAATGGCAATACAGATTATATTGTTGCTGTTGGCGATTATGCTTTAGAAGCACTAAAAACTGGTATTCAAGATGTAGCGATTGGTTCGAAAGCAGGAAATCAAACACAGGGAAACTTCAATAGTTATGTGGGTTATCAGGCAGGTTTTTTCGACAATGCTTCAGATAATACCGCAGTAGGAAATCTTGCCGGAGGAATAGTAGCGAATGGAAGTCAATGTACTTATTTAGGTTCTAATGCAGGTCCAACAAAAGCTGGTCTTACCAACACAACCGGTATTGGTTATAATGTTACACCAACAGCTTCTAACCAGGTTAGAATTGGCAATACAGCAGTAACAAGTATTGGCGGTGTAGTAAAATGGAGCACTGTAAGTGACGGTCGTTTTAAACGCAACATTAAAGAAAACGTTCCCGGCTTAGCATTTATAAATCTTTTAAAACCGGTTACTTATAATCTTGATATAACGGCTTTAAAGAAATTTAAAGGTGAAGATGTAAAAGAAGCCAATGCTAAAACAAAAGCAGATAATTCCATACAGGAAAAAATAATACACACAGGTTTTATTGCACAGGAAGTAGAAGCAATTTCTAAGAAAATGAATTACGATTTTGATGGTGTGGATGCGCCAAAAAATGATAAAGATGCTTACGGATTACGCTACGCTTCTTTCGTGATGCCGCTGGTAAAATCTGTGCAGGAATTATCTAAATTAAATGATGATAAAGACAAAGAAATAAATGACCTTGAAACAAGAGTTGAAAAACTTGAACAGTTATTATCATCTCAAAAAACAACTTCTTCTGCAAGTGGAGCAACAGTTAATTTATTAAATAATAACGCAGGTCTTGAACAGAATACACCTAATCCTTTTAATAGTGTAACAACAATACATTATACACTGCCGCAACAATATTTAAAAGCACAGATTGTTGTTACAGATCAAACAGGAAAAACAATACAAACAATACCGGTTACCGGAAATGGTAAAGGTTCAGTACAGTTAAATGCCACAGCATTATCTTCAGGCAGCTATCAATATTATTTATTGGTAGATAACAAACGCATTGCTGCCAAACAAATGATGCTAACTAAATAATTTAATCAATTTTAAAAAAAAGGCTGGCATATCTGTCAGCCTTTTTAAAGCTTCTTATTATTATAAAAAATACTTCATTACTAAAAAGAAAATAATGAAAATCATTTTCTGGATTTCTTTGGTTTGCGATATTATAATCATTTACTTTTTTTCTTCAGCATTGATTAAAACATACGCAAGCGGAATTATAGAAACTAAAAGCAAAGCTGACATTGTTGAATTTATGCTCTTGTTCGCCGCCACATCAATACTCACTATAACAGCTTCCGTTCTTTATTATAATCAATGGTATAAAACAGCAGCGCTATTATCTTCTATTCCTTTTTTATGCCTCTTATCAGTTCTTTTAATTCCCATCATTGCTTATATATCAGGGCAAAGAATGAATTAAAAAATTCAAACAATATAAAACAAAAATAAAATGACATCTTATCAAATTTCCCTTATAAAAAACAGTTGGTTACTTGTAGCTAAAATAGATACAGAAACAGTAGGTTCTCTTTTTTATAACCGGCTTTTTGAAGTAGCGCCAGAAGTAAAACCAATGTTTAGCAAAACGCCTTTGCCTGAACAATCACGAAAATTATTAGGCATGCTTTCTTATATAATTAATAAGTTAGATAAATTAGATGATATACTTGATGAAGTGAAAAAACTTGCACAACGTCACATTCATTACGGCGTAAAAGATGAACATTATATGATTGCTGGAGGTGCTTTGTTATGGACATTAGAAAAAGGATTAGCCAGTAACTGGACGCCCGACCTGCGTATTGCGTGGATGGATTGTTATAGGTTGCTTTCAGGCGCTATGATAGATGCTTCTAAAGTTGCAATGGCAACTGCATAATCTCAACGTAAATGTTCATCTTTGAAACGCTTAAGCAATTTGTACATTCATGCAGTTAACAGCTACACAAATAAAATTAATAAAGAAATCGTGGGAAGTATTTCGCACCATTGATCCGGTTATAATTGGTGAGGTTTTTTATGGTAAGCTCTTTCTGCAACATCCTGCGTTAAAACAATTATTTAATACTTCCATGGATGAACAATATAAAAAATTAATTGACATGCTTTCTGTTATTGTAAGCCGGTTAGAAAAATTGGATGAAATAAATGACGAAATATATAAAATGGCTTTGCGACATGTGCAATATGGTGTAAAACCAAAACACTATGAATTTGTTGGCGATGCTTTATTATGGACATTAAAACATGGATTAGGAAACGATTGGAATACAGAAACAGAACAAGCCTGGTTATTGTGTTATTCTATTTTATCCGGTGCAATGATTGATGTTGCTTATACAAAATAATAAACCCTGTTTTTTATAAATTATCAGATGAAGAAATTTGTTTTTAGCAGTTTGAAAATACAAACAGGATTATTTAAATTTTTACTTGCCTGGTTGTTTTATTATCACTGTAATGCACAAACAACTTCATATAATTTCAGGCACCTTACTACAAATGACGGACTTAGTAATGGTGTGATAAAATCAATTACGCAAGACAAATATGGTTATATGTGGATGGCAACTGCCAGTGGTGTGTGCATGTATAATGGTTATGCCGTAAAAGTTTTTTTACATGCTGATAAAGATAGTTTTTCAACGCCCGATAACAATCCTATTTATATACTGTGCGATAAAAATAAAAATATCTGGGTATCTTTTGAAAATGGTTTATATCAATATAATTATTCAAATAGTCATTTCATTTTACAACAGAAATCACAAGGCATTACTATAAACAAAATGGTGGAAGGCAAACCCGGAATTCTTTATTGCCTTACACGAAACGGCATCAAATTATTTAATACCAAAGATGGCAGTTTTACTTTACCTGAAATAAGTAGTGGAAATTTATTTCAGCAATATATTTCAGATATTTCCGTAACAAAAAATGGCATTGTTTATTTGGCTTCAGATACTGGTTTTATTGTTTATCAGCCTGCCTTTAAAAAAGCTTATCTGCAAACTATAACTGCAATTAATAATGAATCAATATACAAGTTATCTATAGATGATAACAATAACATTTGGATGAGTTATGGCAAAGACAGGAATATGATTTTACAAACCGATTCTTCTTTTAAACATTGCAGTATTTATAACGATTTTTTATACGGAAGTTCAAAAATGACTGGCAGCCAGGTTACCGGTTTGTTCACGGATAATAGTAATCGCGTTTGGGCTGCAACTTCCCGTTCAGGCATTTGCAGGTTTGATAGCAGCAGCAAAAAATTTATTTCTTATTTTAATAATCCGCAGCAAGCTTTCAGTTTATCCTCTTTTCATGTATCTACAATATTTCAATCCAATGATGGTTTTATATGGGCAGGCACAGGTGGTTATGGAATAAATTATTTTAATCCAGATAATAATTTATTTCATTCAATCGTACCGGATAATTATGCATCATTTACTTTATCTGACCGGTGGTACAGGGTTTCAGCCGAAGATAGTGAAGGTAATTTATGGATGGGCAGCATGAATGGGCTTGTTAAATACAATAAAAAATCCGGCACATATAAGCAATGGCAAAATAAAAAAGATAGTAAAGACCAGTTATATTCAAATTCCATCCGCTCTTTACTATGCGATAATCATGGTTATATATGGATTGGAACTTCAGATGGTCTTAACAGGTATAATCCATTAACAAAGCACATAGATTTTTTTGGTGATAAAGATTCACTGCCATTATCTTTTTTTTGGACGCTGCTGCAAGACCACACAGGAAATATCTGGATTGGATGCAGAGATGGTTTATATACTTTTAAATATAGTACAAATAAATTTGAACATTTTGAAAATGATGCGCTGCTTTCAGCATATCGCAATTATAATGTTACCAGCCTGTTTGAAGATAGCCGTAAAAGAATATGGATCGGTTGCTACAACAAAGGTGTTATTATGATTGATACAAAAAATAATAATCTTACACACTGGATGAAAGACAGTAATAATGTATCGTTCATAAATAATAATATTCATTCATTTACAGAAGATAAAAAAGGTATTATATGGATAGCTACTAACGATGGCCTGGCTTCTTATAACAATAATGAATTTAAAAAATATCAAATTGATGAAGGTTTAAAAACGCTTGATGTTTGTGCATTATTGACTGATAGGAATAATAGAATTTGGATTGGCAGCGGCAACGGATTATTTCTTCTTGATAGTGCCCGCAAACAGTTTACGTCATTTACAACAAAAGATGGTTTACTTTCCGCAGAATTTAATGAACAGTCAGCTTTTAAAACAAAGCAAGGAATTTTTATTTATCCAACACTGCAGGGGTTTGTAGCTTTTAACCCTGAAGATTATAAAGAAAATAATCCTGCGCGCAGCGCATTTATTTCGTCTGTAAATGTGTTTAATAAAAAATTTACAACTGCTGTTAACCCTGAAGAATTAAAAAAATTAAACCTGGCTTCTAATGAAAATTTTTTTTCTTTAGAACTTGTTTCGCCTGATTATAACAGCCCGCAAAGAACCTGGTTTGCTTATAAGTTAGAACCATTAGATAAAGATTGGGTTTACACAAAAGACAGATTGGTAAACTATACAAATGTGCCCGGCGGGAAATATATTTTTCATTACAAAGCATCAGCAAACAAGACGAAATGGAACGTACCGGAAAAAACAATCGCAATAAATATTGCAACTGTTTTTTATCACACAAACTTGTTCTGGTTCTTTGTTTCTATCCTGTTTATTTTATTAGTGTATGGCTTATACAAATACAGGTTGCAACAAAGCAAAAAAATTTATGCATTACAAAACAAAGCGCAGTTATTGGAAAAAGAAAAAGCAGTAGTGCAGTATGAAAATCTTAAGCAGCAACTCAATCCGCATTTTCTGTTTAATTCACTTACATCGTTACGCAGTCTTATTAGAATAGATAAACAATCGGCTGCAGATTTTCTTGATAAAATTTCAATAAACTACAGGTATATTTTAAAAAGCTCTGAAAGCGAACTTGTATCTGTAAAAGATGAATTGGAATTTGTGCAAACCTATATTGAACTGCAGCAAACACGCTTTGGAAAAGGTTTGTGTGTAAGCATAGAAGCAAACGACGAATCAATACATAAAAAAATTGTACCTGTAACTATTCAGAATCTAATTGATAATGCTATTAAGCACAACTCCATGGATGCAGATAATCCATTGGTTATAAAAATTTTTACAGAAAATAATTATTTGATAGTTTCTAACAATCTTCAGTTAAAAGAAAATGTAGAAACATCAAACGGGCATGGCTTAAATTATTTGATTTCTCTATATAAATATTTAGATAAAAGACGATTGCTGATTGATAAAACCAAAACTCATTTCACTGTTAAAATTCCATTGATATGAATGCACTGATTATTGAAGACGAAATACTTCTTGCCAAAGAATTGGAAGCCACCCTTACAGAAGTAGATGAGTCTGTTAAAATAATAGATGTTTTACCAAGTTTAAAAACGGCGCGTAAATGGTTTATGCAAAACCCGGAGCCCGATATTATTTTTATGGATGTACAGCTTTCTGATGGTATAAGTTTTACATTGTTTGAAGAATTTGAATTAAAATGCCCTGTTATTTTTACTACTGCTTATGACCAATATGCAGTTAAAGCTTTTAAAGTAAATGGTGCAGATTATTTACTTAAACCGGTTATTAAAGAAGATATTTCTAAAGCATTACAAAAGTGCCGCAGCAATAAAAAAAATGCAATACTTTATGACGATGGCAGAAAAGATATACTGCATACCATAAACGAGCAGCATGCCGGAAGTAATGTATTTAAAGAAAAGTTTATTGTAAATCTTCGCAACCAGTGGCTGCCTGTTAATACAAAAGATATTGCCTGCTTTTATAAAGACAGCCTGCACTATCTTTTTACTTTTTCCGGTGAAAAATATATTCTTTCGTATGATAGTATGGAAGACATAGAAACCTTACTAAATCCTTCCGTTTTTTATCGCGCCAACCGGCAGGCAATTATTAATATCAATGCAATTCAAAGCGTAAAATCACATGAAAATGCAAAGCTTACTGTAACATTGAAACTGCCTGTAAAATTAGAAGTTGATATTAGCCGTGATAAAGCGCCGCAATTTAGAAAGTGGGTTGACAGATAAATTGAATTTATATTAACGAAAAGAAGTATTATGAAAAAGAAATTTGTATTGTATAGCGTTGCATTAATTTTTTGTTTACCAGTTATAGCGCAGCAAAGTATACAGGAAAGATTAGGTTATTCAAAAGATACAAAATTGCTTATTCTGCATGCAGATGATTTAGGCGTTTCGCATTCAGAAGATTCTGCAAGCATCAACGCTTTGGAAAAAGGATTTGTAAGTTCAGGCAGTATTATGGTGCCTTGTCCGTGGTTTTCTGAAATTGCAGATTACGCATCTAAACATACCGATGCAGATATCGGTATTCATCTTACTTTAACCAGTGAATGGAAATATTATAAATGGAGTTCGGTTACTTCAAAAGATAAAGTAAGCAGTTTATTGAACAGCAATGGATTTTTTTATGATGATTTAGACAGTCTTGGCAAGATGGCAAAACTTGATGAAGTAGAAACAGAATTGCGTAGCCAAATTGAAAAAGCAATACAAGCCGGTGTGCATCCAACGCATCTTGATTCGCACATGGGAAGTGCTTTTTTTAATAAAGATTTTTTAAGAATTTATTTAAAGCTGGCGCATGACTATCATCTTCCCTGTTTATTAAATGTAAATGCTTTTAAACTTTTATACCAGGTTGATATTAGTGATTTAATTACAGATAAAGATGTGCTTACAAATAATGTATATATGGCTTTTCCGCCTAATAATAATAAGAACAGAGCAGTATATTATACACAACTACTAAATACAATGTCTGCAGGTCTTAACTGTATTTTATTACATGCTGCTTATGATGATGATGAAATGAAAGCGATAACACAAAACCATCCAGATTACGGCGCCGCATGGCGACAGGCAGATTATGATTTTTTTTCAAGTGATGCATGCAAAAAAGTTTTAGCTGCCAACAACATTCATCTTATAACATGGAAAGAAATAAAAGATAAGTTGATGAAATAATGAACGCGGATAAATCGACCTTATCTACATAGATTATAATATTTCTCCCTTTTTCATTTGATCTACTGCATAATCAACTGCTCTCGCAGTAAATGCCATGTAAGTTAATGAGGGATTTTGTGTTGAAGTTGATGTCATGCATGAACCATCTGTAACAAATACGTTGTTACA
>CAXSDU010000032.1:20524-20749 GCA_964236165.1 uncultured Parafilimonas sp.
TGCCATTTATTTAATATAGATGTTTTAGGATCGTTGCCCATTCTTACGCCGCCCATTTCGTGTATATCTAATCCCGGCGCCTGCTTGCTGTCATCAACTTTAATATCTGTAAAGCCTGCCTTAGTGTACATTTCAGTAAGTTGTTCCTGAAAATCTCTTACCATTTTTTCATCGTTATCATCATAAGAAATATTGGTAATAAGCAATGGCATTCCCCATTCATCT
>CAXSDU010000032.1:20830-33580 GCA_964236165.1 uncultured Parafilimonas sp.
CCAGTGTAAGTGTATTGTTTTCTTTTGGAATTGTTTCGCCCATCATGTGAGAACCAACACGCCATGCACCTAAATCTTTTTTTTCAAGATTATCTTTTAGCGCTTCACCAAAAGTATTTGTATCATGCTGGTAACCTCTGTACGCACTGAAGCCCGCTGCATAACCACGCAGAAAATCTGTTTCCTGCTTCACTACATTTCTAAACCTTGGAATATATGCACTCGTGGGTCTTCTTCCAATATATGTTACATCTTTAAAATCGTTACAAACAGCATTAATGTGCGCACGGTAATTATGAAAAGCAACATATTTTCCTAACACGCCGCTATCATTTCCCAAACCATTTGGAAAGCGTTTTGATTTTGAATTAAGCAATAAAAGATTTGTATTAAACGCAGCCGCATTTACAAAAATTATTTTAGCATAATATTCAATAGCCTGTTTTGTTTGCGTATCAATTACTCTTACACCTGTTACTTTATTTTTTGCATCGTTAAATATTATTTCCTGCACAACGCTGTATGGTCGCAACGTCATGTTGCCTGTTTTTAATGCCCATGGAATAGTTGATGCATTGCTGCTGAAGTAACCACCAAACGGGCAACCACGCTGGCAAATAGTTCTGTTTTGACATTGCACTCTTCCCTGGTCGTAATGTATTTGATTCGGTTCTGTAAGATGTGCGCAACGCCCATAAATTACATGACGATCATCATAATTTTTTGCCACATTAGATTTAAAATATTTCTCTACATCATTCAATTCAATAGGTGGCAAAAATTCTCCGTCAGGTAAATTAGGTAAGCCATCTTTATTGCCAGAAATGCCCGCAAATTTTTCAACATAACTATACCACGGCGCAATATCTTTATAACGTATTGGCCAATCAACGGCAAAGCCATCACGTGCCGGACCTTCAAAATCAAAATCACTCCAGCGTTGTGTTTGTCTTGCCCACAATAAACTTTTTCCGCCAACCTGGTAACCGCGAATCCAGTCAAAAGGCTTTTCCTGCACATAAGGATGCTCAGTATCTTTAACAAAAAAGTGCATGGCATCTTCACGAAATGCATAGCAACGGCTAACCACAGGATTTTTGTCTGCTATATCAACAGGAATTTTTCCGCGATGTTCAAATTCCCACGGCATCATATTAGTAGTTGGATAATCTTTTATATGTACAACATTGCGCCCTCTTTCCAGCACCAATGTTTTCAATCCTTTTTCGCATAATTCTTTTGCAGCCCAGCCGCCACTAATGCCGGAGCCGATTACGATTGCATCAAAACTGTTTACATTACCCATAATTAATTAAGCATTTACATGCACACTGCTTATAAACTTTCCGGGAACAAGTTTATAAACATCAACATTGGTTAAGAAATATTTTGAAGATGTGTATGATTGAAGTACGAGACCTTTATATGTATTATAAAATCCGGCTACATCATCTTTCGCATCTTTTTCGTTATTTATATTACCGACAAATTCCTGTTGTTGTTGCGGTGTGCATTTTATAAATGATGTATTATATTTTTTCTTTGCTGCGTTATCAAATGCTTTCATTTGTTTTAAAAAATTTTCACGGGCGCCGGCTTCATAACAATCATTCATCATTTGCAATGCAAATAAATGCGATTGAATTTCTTTTGCACCAGGTGTTTTTGAAGAAGGTAAAATTGTTTCAGCAACAGCAGCAAGTAAAGTTTCATCGTCTTCATAAACAGGAAGATTATTATAAGCTGAAACTTTTTTCTTTTCGCTTAAACATGATGGCAATAATGCAACACCGGCTGAAAAAACAATAAATTGTTTTATGGCAAATCTTCTGTTCATGAAATTATAGATTGGAATAAAGGTAATAAGTTTTATAAAAAGCTCTGTTACGCTTAGTTGTCTGCATCTTTTATTAAAGGTCTTGTATCATTTGCGTTGCGATGTTCATAATTTATTTTGAAGTCTTTTAAAACGGGCTGATATTTTCTAATTCGGTTTAATTCATAATTATAAATTGTTTGTCCAAGCTTATTCATAAATGGCCAACCAACAGAATCGTAATCATATTTATCATCATTTAAAATTTCATCACTGTTTACATACACAGTTGCTGCTAACATAAACTCAACATTATTTTTAAAATCTGCTACATAAGAAATATCAGTTAAGAAACCATAAGCCCAGCCAACTTTATTAAACACTCTTATACATGAAGGCATTGTGTGCGCGCTATCACGAAAGAAAAATTTTACATAACTGTTATAATATTCTGTTGTATCATATTTTGGATAATTTGTTTCTGAAGGATATTGAGAAAGATATTGTTTCAAAAAATCATAATCAACTTTTGTAAGATTAAATCTTTGCTTTTGAGAAACGGATTGCGGGAATAATACAGATTGCAATATTTGTTGATAATGTTCAAGCGAAACATTATTTGCTTTTGTAAAATCAATCGGTTCATTTATTAAACTATCATTACTCTTTAAATATGCTTTCCCAATCTTTTCAGTATTCGAATAATCAAATGAATCTGTGTTATACTGCATCGATTGAGCGTAAATTATCTTTCCATCTTTATCTAAAAAATTTATGGGATTTGTATGACGGTTTTCATCTTCTGTAAAACCCATAAACTGACGCGTAATACGCACATCATTATAACCCTTATTGTGTAAATTTTCGTTTATCTTTTTCTGGCCAACAAATTCATACATGCGATTATAAGCATCATTATCACTAATTAAAAACGCTTTTTTTATAAAGTTTGCAATAGAAGGCAAGTTAGTTTCAGCAGTACTGTCGTATAATTCTTTTACCTGGTTTGAATAAGCGCTGTCGAATTGCATGGATGTGTATTTATTCACGCCATCAATATGCAGCTCATTTAATTTTTGTAATGAAAGAATAGCTAATGGAAGTTTTACTGTAGAAGCAGGATTGAAATAAAAAAGTGAATCAACATTAAAATAATAATTCTTAAAAGATGGTTTATTGTTTTTATCGCGATTGATTTGTGTGTAAATTATTTGAAGGCGATAATAATCAGGATGCGCTAATACTTTTTGAAGAAGCGTGTCTTTATTATTTGCCAAAATATTTTTTAAGAATGCATCCGTTTTTGGCTGTGCATTTACAACATAAACAAGTGTTATAAATAAAATTAAAAATGATGATCGCATATCAAACTAATAAAATAAATTATGCTGCTATACCTTCAATGTAATCAAGGTCTTTATGATAGGTTTCTTCTGACAACCAAACAGAAGCAAGTCCGATAACAAGTACAACAATTCCGGTTATCCATCCGGCTTGCAAATAGTTTCCTGTTTGTATTTGCAGCCATGCAAATAATAATGATATAAGGTTTAAAGAACCGCGCACCATATTAGGCACGGTAGTAGCAACTGTTGCGCGTATGTTTGTACCAAATTGTTCTGCCGCCATAGTTACAAACATTGCCCAAAAGCCAGTTCCAAAACCCATTAGTGCGGCTGCCCAATATAATTGAGAAACATCTGCGCCATTAAGATTAAAGAACCATATTATACCAATTATAGTGATGGCATAAAATATATATAATGATTGTTTTCTGCTCTTAAGCCATCTGCTTACAAAACCAACTAATACATCACCAATTGAAATAGCAACATACGCAAACATTACACTTTTGCCAGGATCTATTGCTCCTTTAATATTCATTTTAGCGCCAAACTCATTAGAAAAAGTTATAAGAATGCCGATAACATACCATGTTGGAAGACCAATAAAAATAGCAGTGAGATATTTTCTAATGCGCGTTTTGTTAGCAAACAACATAAAGAAATTTCCTTTTGAAATATCAGATTTTTCAATGCTTTTAAACATTCCTGATTCCAACACTTTAACACGTAATATTAAAAGTAATATACCAAGTCCGCCGCCAATAAAATAACAGGTTCGCCACTCAAAATTTTCTTTTATAAAAAAAGCAACTACGGCGCCTGTTAATCCTAATCCCGCAACAAAAGATGTTGCAATACCACGTTTTTCTTTTGGTAATAATTCTGTTACCAATGTAATTCCTGCACCAAGTTCGCCCGCCAAGCCAATGCCTGTAATAAATCTAACCAATGCATATTGATTTACATCTTGCACAAAACCATTAATAATATTTCCGATAGAATATAAAATGATAGAAGCGAATAAAACTTTTAATCTTCCTTTTTTATCACCAAGCACACCCCACAAAATGCCGCCAACCAATAAACCAAGCATTTGTATATTAATAATGAACAAACCGTCTTTTGCAATCTGATCATCGTTTAAACCAAATGATTTTAAAGATGGAATTCTGATAATACTGAAAAGCAGCAAATCGTAGATATCAACAAAATAACCTAATGCTGCTACTATTACAGCAAGACTGAACACAGATTGTTGCCGGCTATTCATTTGAATATTTTTTGTATTAATAAACTATAGCATTTCATCGTACAATATTTTCTGATTTTGGTTTATCTTTTGCAAAAAAGAATTTATAAATAATTGGCGCCGTTGAAACAATTACAATTAATATCACAATTATTTCAAGATGTTCTTTTAAATCAATATTGAAATTACTCAACACCCATTTATATAAAAAATGACCGGCAAATAACATTGCAAAAACCCATGCGACACAACCTATAATATTAAAGTAAATAAATTTCTTTTTAGGCATTTGCACTACACCCGCAACTATAGGTGCAAACGTGCGGATGATTGGAACAAAGCGTGCTGCAACAATTGCCCATCCGCCATATTGATTATAGAAATCATTCGCTTTTAATAAATATTTCTTTTTAAAAAAAAATGTGTCTTTGCGTTCATATAAAAAAGGACCGCTTTTTTTACCAAACCAATATCCCATAAAATTACCCAGTACACCTGCGGTTGCAATAATGATCCATAAAATAATCAAATCAGAATATTCATTTGAAAAAGGAATGATTTGCGCTGCAAGATCGCGGCTATAAATACCTGCAAGGAATAATAAACTATCACCGGGCAAAAAGAAACCGGCAAACAAACCTGTTTCTGCAAATATGATAAACACCAATAACCATAAGCCTCCAAACTCAATATAAAATTGTGGATTGATGAGATCGTGCCACTGAAAATCCAATAAATGTATCATTGTATAATTTGATAAAAGTAATTATTCTAAAGCTTTCTCCCATTTACTTACAGCGCTTGTTGCCAACGCATTTCCAAGCACATTGGTTGTGGTGCGAAACATATCGCAAAAATGATCGATCGGTAAAATTAATGCAACACCTTCCGGTGGAATTTTAAACATAGCGCATGTTGCTGTTACTACAACCAGCGATGCTCGCGGCACGCCTGCAATTCCTTTACTGGTTAACATTAAAACAAGTAGCATAGTTAATTGTGTTCCGTAATCTAAATGAATGCCATAAGCCTGCGCAATTGCCATACTTGCAAACGTCATGTACATCATGCTGCCATCAAGATTAAACGAATAACCGAGTGGTAAAACAAATGAAATAATTTTTTCATCGCAGCCAAATCTTTCTAATTCTTCTGTAAGTTTTGGAAACACAGCTTCGCTGCTGGTTGTGCTGAATGCAATTATTACCGGCTGAATAATATGCTTTAAAAGATTTGGCAATTTCTTATTAAGAATAATAAATCCAACAATTAAAAGAATGATCCATAACAGCAGAATGCCGATAATGAAGTATAAAAAATAATGCGCATAGAATAAAAATATTTTTGGTCCTTCTGTTGCCATAACACCTGCAAGTGCACCAAACACACCCAGCGGCGCAACCATCATTACATAACCAACCATTTTTAAAATAACATGTGAAACAGCATCAAGACCTTTAATAACTATTTTTCCTTTTTCACCAAGTGCTGCTGTAGCTATACCAAATAAAACGGAGAAAATTACAATTTGCAAGATTTGATTTTGCGCCATTGAATCAATAACACTTACAGGAAAAACATGCTCAACAAAATTTTGCAGACTAAAAGCCTGTGTTTTACCTATTAAATCTTTTGCGCCATTTACATCAGCGCTGCTTAAATTAATTCCGGCGCCTGGCTGAAAAATATTTACAAGCAACATACCCAATAACAAACTCATCAGCGAAGCAGAAATAAACCATAGCATTGCTTTGCCCCCAATTCTACCAACTGTTTTTATGTTACCCAGTTTTGCAATGCCAACAACCAGCGTAGAAAAAACCAATGGCGCAATTATCATTTGCACCAGCCTTAAAAAAATAGTAGAAAGTAATTTTATGTTTGATGAAAAACTGTTGCGCGCATCAATCGAATATTCAGCATATATATAATAACCCACAAGCGCACCAGCAATCATCGCGATAAAAATATACAGTGTAAGATTGCTGCGTTTTTTCATAAGCAAAATGTGTTGCAATATAACATTAATAGCCACAAACAATAAGCGCATCTATTTCATAAAAAGATTTATCCATCCAAAAAATAATTGCTTACTTTTCCAACCAGTAAATTAATAGCTATGAGTCTATTCAGAAAAAAGCCATTATCACTTTTATTAAACGATCCGGAAGCATCGGAACACGGAGCATTAAAGCGCACATTAGGTCCGGGAGCATTAATTGCATTAGGTATTGGCGCAATTATTGGCGCGGGTTTATTTGCAAGAACCGCGGCTGCCGCGGCACAAAATGCCGGACCTAGTGTAACACTTGCTTTTATTATTGCTGCTGTTGGTTGTGCGTTTGCCGGATTATGTTATGCTGAATTTGCTTCTATGATTCCGATTGCAGGCAGTGCATATACTTATTCTTATGCAACCATGGGTGAATTAGTTGCCTGGATAATTGGCTGGGATTTAATTCTTGAATACGGCGTTGGTGCAGCAACGGTTGCTAGTTACTGGAGCCAATATTTTAATAAATTTCTTGGTATTTTCGGAACGAGTGTGCCTTATCAATGGAGTCATTCGCCGTTTGAAGTTTTAAAAGATGCAAGCGGCAATGTTGTTAATCATGGTATAATCAATATTTCAGCTATAGTAATATTGCTCGCACTTACAATGCTGCTGATAAGAGGCACCAAAGGTTCTGCTTTTGTAAACAATATTATTGTTATTGTAAAAGTTGCCATTGTTTTAATTTTTGTGGCAATAGGATGGAAATATATTAATCCTGCAAACCATACTCCGTTTATTCCAGCAGCAACAGTTTATACAGATACGCAAGGTGTAAATCACAACTTTGGTGGTATCATGGGTTTGCTTGGTGCTGCTGGTGTTGTATTCTTTGCATTTATAGGTTTTGATGCAGTAAGTACTGCAGCGCAGGAAGCAAAAAATCCTAAGCGAACAATGCCAATTGGTATTCTTGGTTCACTTGCAATATGTACAGTGCTCTATATTTTATTTTCATATGTATTAACCGGCGTAACCAGCACACAGGAATTTAGAACATATGGTAAAGAAGCTTCTGTGTCGTATGCTATTGAACATCTGGCTGGTACTACAACTGCTGCAGGTGTATGGATTCCTCAATTTGGCTGGCTTTCAGATTTAATTACTGTAGCAATTCTCTTTGGTTTTTCTTCTGTTATTTTAGTGATGTTGCTCGGTCAGTCGCGTGTATTTTATACTATGAGCCGTGATGGATTAGTACCAAAAGTATTTTCTGATGTTCATCCAAAATATAGTACACCATATAAATCAAACTGGGTATTTTTTATATTGGCTTCATTGTTTGCAGGTTTCATTCCGGCAGATGTTGTAGGAGAAATGACAAGCATTGGAACACTCTTCGCATTTATTTTAGTGTGCGCCGGTGTTTGGATAATGCGTAAAAGAAATCCTGAAGTAGTGCGACCATTTAGAGCGCCTGCTTATAAACTTACTGCTACTATTGGTATTGTTGTATGCACCGCTATGATATTTGGTTTAGGCTGGACAAACTGGGCAAGGCTGATTGTATGGTTAATTATTGGTCTTGTAATTTATTTTTCATACAGTAAAAAGCATAGCAAACTGAATGATGATAAAAGTTTATAAATAATTAAAGACTATAAGCTCTCCAAAAAACGGAGAGCTTTTTTATTTGATATAGTTGTAATATTCTGATTTATATTCTTGTTTACAAAACATCGAACTTTGTACTATGAAGCAACAGTCATTCGAAAAATTTATTAATAAAGAAAAGGGTTCGAAAAAGAAAGAAATTATTCGCCAGGAAAAACGCAAATGGAAAGAAGAACGGAATAAGAAGTATGAAGAAAGAAATTCAAAATACGAAGCACGAGGTACGAACTACGAAGAAAAAAACACCAAATCAACAACTGAAAATCAGAAGTTAGATAACCTTAATAAAACGCAAACCACAAAACTTAAAACTAAAAATAATTTTAAACCAGAAACCGGAAATCAGCTGCCAGAAAGTGATATGCCATTAAATAAATTTATTGCACATGCTGGTATTTGTTCACGAAGAGAAGCTGCTGAACTCGTTAAAACCGGAAGGATAAAAGTAAACGGAGATTTTGTTTACGAGCCGGGTTACAAAGTGCTTGCAACAGATAAAATTGTTTTTAATGGCAAGCAATTATTTCAGCAAAAAAATCTTGTTTATATTTTATTAAATAAACCTAAAGATTATATAACTACAGTAAAAGATACACATGGTCGCAAAACTATTTTTGAATTAATTCAACAGGCAACAACTGAAAGAGTTTATCCGGTAGGCAGGTTAGACAGAAATACAACCGGCGTTTTACTGCTTACAAATGATGGTGACCTTACACAAAAACTTACACATCCTTCTTTTGAAATAAAAAAAATATACGAGGTTAAACTGGATAAGCCATTACAAAAAAAAGATTTTGAAAATCTTTTGTCCGGCATTTCTTTAGAAGATGGTGTTACAAAAGTGGATGTAGTTGGCTTTCCTGAAGGCAAAGACAAATCTGTAATTGGTGTAGAAATTCATAGCGGCAAGAACAGAATTGTGCGCCGCATGTTTGAGCATTTAGGATATACCGTTAAAAATCTTGACCGGGTTTTATTTGCCAATCTCACTAAAAAAAATGTAGATCGCGGCAAGTGGCGTTTTTTAAATGAAAAAGAGGTGCGCCTGCTTAAATATCTTAACCGCAGCTTTATAAAAAATGTTGAAAAGAAAACTTTACTACAGATAGATGAATAATTTTTATGAAGGCTGATATAATTTTTGAAGATGAATTTTTAATTGCTATTAACAAGCCTTCCGGTTTATTAAGCATTCCTGACAGGGAAGGAAAAGAAATTTCTTTAAAACAAATTTTACAAAATAAATACAACGAAATTTTTACAGTTCATCGTTTAGATAAAGCAACGAGTGGCGTAATTGTTTTTGCAAAAGATGAAAACATACATGTGCAACTTTCCAAGCTTTTTGAAAACCGTTATACAGAGAAAATCTATTATGGATTAGCGAACGGAAATGTTTTGCCTGCGCAAGGAAAAATTGAAGCACCTATAATACGTCATCCTTCCGGCAACAATAAAATGCTTATATCTAAAGAAGGTAAACCTTCTTTAACTGAATATAAAATACTTGAAACTTTTAAACGGTTTAGCTGGATAGAATTTAATATTCATACGGGGAGAACGCACCAGATTCGTTTACACGCACAGTATATTGGTAACAGCATTGTGTGTGATGAATTATATGGTTCACCTGAGCCACTTTATCTTTCATCCTTAAAACATAAATACAATCTTTCTAAAAAAGAAGAAGCAGAAAAACCCATTCTTTCAAGACTTGCTTTACATGCAGCTTCGTTAAAATTTAATTTGAATAATAAGGAATATTTTTTTGAAGCACCGTTATCAAAAAATTTAAAAGCATTGCTTCAACAACTAAGAAAAATTAATACTTAAAATTTTATGAGCTGTTTATTTATTTTTTTTGTGATTGATGGACCTTCATAAATAAAACCCGTCCATACTTGTATAAGTTTAGCGCCGGCATTTAATTTTTCAACAGCATCATCTGCAGTAAAAATTCCGCCGCTGGCAATAACAGGAATTTTATTATTTGAATTTTTAATGATGTAATTTAAAACATCGGTTGATTGTTTTTTTAAAGGTTCTCCGCTTAAGCCACCGGCACCTATTTTTTCAATTTCATTTTTACCTGTTAAAAGATTGTTGCGTTTAATCGTTGTATTGGTAACAACCAAACCATCAAGTTCTGTTTCAAAAGCAAGGCTAATGATATCATCAAGCTGCGCAACATTTAAATCAGGTGCAATTTTTAGCAATAGTGGTTTTGGATTTTTGTAACCTTTATTAATTATTTGAAGCTGAAATAATATTTTTCTGAGTGATGACTTTTCCTGCAATTCCCGTAAGCCTGCCGTATTGGGTGAGCTTACATTTACAACGAAATAATCTACCTGTTGGAATAATGACACAAAACAAATTTCATAATCTTTCCACGCATCTTCATTTAATGTTATTTTATTTTTTCCAATGTTACCGCCAATAATCATTCGACCATGTACTGTTGATTTTTGACTATCATTCCAATTTTCTAACCTTTGTTTTATAACGTCAGCGCCATCATTATTAAAACCCATTCTATTGATAAGCGCTTTATCTTTTGGCAAACGAAACAAACGTGGTTTATCATTTCCGGGTTGAGGTTTTGGTGTAACAGTTCCTATTTCAACAAACCCAAAACCAAGTGTTTCAAGTTCGTTTAAATACAAAGCATTTTTATCAAAGCCTGCACCTAAACCAACCTGGTTTTTAAACTGTAATCCAAAAATATTTTTTTGTAACGATCGATGATCGTATTGAAAATTTTTCTCTATTATTTTTTCTACGAACGGGATTTTGCAAGCTGTTTTTAAACTGTTCATAGAAAAATAATGCACATCTTCCGCCGGAAAAAGAAACAAAAATTCACGCAGTGCAGAATAGAACATGTTGCGAAGATAATGTTGGTTCGTTGTTCATTGAAATAGGTAATAGTTGTAAAACGATGAACCATTCTCTATAAACTTATTTCTTTCCGCTTACATAGTTATTATCTTTTATAAAAAACCGATATGGAAGTAAAGCATCTTCTGCTGCATAATCAACACCAATTCTCGGCGTTGTAATTATTTTGTTATTAGAAATTTTAAATCCATCAGCAGCAATAAAAAAATTATCACTTTGTAAATCTATACCTGTGTGGTTTATATAAATGCCCAATGCTTTTGAAATATTTCCCGGTCCTGCGGTTAATGTATTATTCAAAACTTTTTTATTTGTTCGCATCAGCATAACATCAACACCAATTATTGGTTCTGCGGCACGTATTAAAATTGCATGCGGCACATCATTTAAATTAGTTACCACATTAAACAAATGATGGATGCCGTAACACAAATAAACATAAGCAGCGCCGCCTTTTCCAAACATAATTTCTGTACGTTTCGTGCGGCGATTATTGTATGCATGTGATGCTTTATCAACCACGCCATTATAAGCTTCTGTTTCTGTAATGCGCGCAGCCGTTAATTGATTATCAAAAAAAGTAACAATAATTTTACCCAGCAATTCTTTTGCAATCTTTACAACATTTTTACGCGTATAAAAACATTCATCCAATAGTTTAAGAGATGATAAAAATTGTTGTTCTTCTTTTTTTAGTTGAGATTTAATCATCAATTCGTTTACATTTAAGCTTAAAAATTATCCGCCTTGCTGAAAGAGATAATCATTGCTGTTCAAAGCTATTACAAAGCACATTATTTTATACGTGAACATAAACTTTGGAAATGGATAATTATTCCAGGCATTTTTTATGCAATTCTTTTTCTTATTTCAATGTATTTTTTTGGCAGAACTGCTAATACATTTATTGAGTGGCTAAGTTTAGAAACAGGATTAAAAACGTGGCTTGATAAGAACGGAACCGGTTTCCTTGGTTTTTTATTTACTGTTGCAGGTATTATACTTTGGCTAATACAAATGCTGTTTTATTTTTCTCTGTTTAAATATGTGTGGCTTATTTTAGGTTCGCCAGTATATGCTTATTTAAGTGAAAAAACGAGTTCAATAATTGAGAACACATCTTTTGTTTTTGATTCCAAACAATTTATAAAAGATATTTTACGTGGCATTTGGATTGCCGTGCGAAATAGCTTGTGGCAATCTGTTTACATGATCTCAATTGTATTATTAACACTCATACCAATCGTGGGCTGGCTTACTCCGTTGCTTGCGTTGCTTGTTGAATTTTATTACTATGGATTTTCAATGCTTGATTACAGTTTTGAAAGAAAAAAAATTACAACATCAGAAAGTATTTATTACGTTGGCAATCATAAAGGACTTGCCATTGGTAACGGACTTATGTTTTATTTAATGCACATTTTGCCTGTTATTGGCTGGGTGCTTGCGCCAGCTTATGCAGTTATTGCAGCTACATTAAGTTTACACGAAGCAAAAGATTTTTTATCCATAAAAGCTGAAGCATAATGGCTGCCACAATTTATCTTATACCAATTTCTTTGTATGATGATGAAACTGCTTTAAACTGTATGCCTGCATATATAATTGATGCAGTAAAAAAATGTTCTGCTTTATATGTAGAGAACGAACGCACGGCGCGCAGGTTTTTAAAAAAAATTTATAAAGACATTATAATTGATGATTATGATTGGCACACGATTCATAAAGCAGAAGACGATTTAAAAAATAATTTTAAAAAAGATGTATT
>CAXSDU010000033.1:0-14306 GCA_964236165.1 uncultured Parafilimonas sp.
AAGAACCAACAGATATTAATGCTTTGTGTGATGAATATTTAAGATTAAGTTATCACGGCTTGCGTGCAAAAGACAAAAACTTCAATGCAGATTTTAAAACAGCCTTTGATAATTCAATTGGTAAAATAAATATTGTTCCACAGGATGTTGGAAGAGTGTTGTTGAATTTATACAATAATGCTTTTTATGCAACAAGCGAAAAGTTGAAAGGCGAAAGCTTAAAGCTGAATGGATACAAACCTCTTGTTTCAATTCAAACAAAAAAATTGAGTAATAAGATTGAAATAACAGTAAGTGATAATGGCAATGGCATTCCGCAAAATATTATTGATAAGATATTTCAGCCATTCTTTACAACAAAACCAACTGGACAGGGAACTGGTTTAGGTTTGAGTTTAGCTTATGACATAATCACCAAAGAACATAATGGAACTATAAAAGTGGAGAGTAAAGAAGGTGAAGGAACGGTATTCCTTATTCAATTAGGTTCTACGTAATATTTGTATAATGAGGTTGTGTATAAGTAGTAATGAGAAAACCCTGCAAATCATTTTCGAAAATTTATCTTTGAAAATAATCCCACGGTATGAAGATTCTTGTTGTTGACGATGAGAAAGATGTTCAAACTTTATTTGAACAGCGTTTTAGAAAAGAAATACGTAATGGAGATATTCGCTTTTCATTTGCCAATTCAGGTCAAGAGGCGCTCAGTTTTGTGCTTGCTCATAAACATGAAATTGATCTGATATGTTCAGACATAAATATGCCTGGCATGAGCGGCCTGGAATTATTGAAAAGTATTAAGCAAATATATGCAGTTCCACCGCCTATTGTTATGATGATAACGGCTTATGGTGATGAGGAGAGTTACACTACCGCAATTAAACTGGGGGCAGATGATTTCTTAACTAAACCTGTTGATTTTATTCTTTTAAAAGAAATAATTACAAATAAATTATGTGTTTAGAAGCTAACGGATTATGGTAGCTTCTTATTTTATTATCATGTTCAAAAGCTGTTTCAGCAGTCCTACCGTCAATGAACGAATTACCTATTTTATCTAATGATTAAAACACTCAGGTAAATAATTTTACCTGCATTGAAAACAAGTAATTCACTTTACTTATATTTACGCCTTTTAAGATCTTTAATTTTTTTCAAATAAGCAAAGTTAGCGAGGCGGTTAGCAGTAATTTTAACCGTTACAAAATCTTAGCTTTCAACGCGTTAAAAAAATAAATTGATCCCAACGGGATCACGCTTTGGGACAAGTCTAAACATGTAAAGCTTGTCCCTTTTTTTTTACCTTGTAATTTGCTGTTTATCACTCACATAAGGCGAATGGCTTCATTGACACGATTAGTTCAATATTGAAAACCGTCAAAAGTCAATTTTTCGGGGAACATCGAACTAATGATTTTACGCTTGACTTATTTTAATACTTTATATTCTAGTTACAAGATGTCAATTTTGACAATACGGAAGCTATCTTGGCGTAGATATTTATTATACGGGCTATTCTGAAATGGATAATAATGGGAATCTTACTTTCTATTCAATGGTGGCAGGTATCTTTCAACCAACGGGACAGACAGGGCACTTATCGGAAATGAAATTTATGATCCTTCAACGGGTACCGGCAGAACTGCCTCATTCCCGGATATTCAATTTAAAACTATAGATGACCGTGCATGTTTTACAACCACATCCAGCGGGGATGAAGAAGTGTTTTTTAAACAATAAGGTTATATTAAAATTTATAAATTGCCAGCATACTAATTTTATAATTACTGCTTAAAATTTAGCGTACTGATTTCATGTTTTTTTTAATAATTTATCACCAAAAAATCATAGCAGACCGCAGGTTTCCTATTTCATTAAAACGAAAGGTTGTTTAATTAAGTTCACTGCTTATATTTAATTTAAAAGGATTAATCATCTATAATGTATCGGCAACTTAAATACTATGGTTATGCAATTTCATTTTTATTGTTAAGCTACCAGAATGTTTTCTGCCAAGGCATTTCATTCTCTCATATTTCTGTCAACGATGGTTTATTAACCAATTTTGTCAACTGTATTTGCCAGGATAAAAAAGGATTTTTATGGGTAGGAACGCAAAACGGGTTGCAGCGATACGACGGTAATATTTTTAAATCAGTAAAGTCAAGAGATACCGGTAAACGCATTCCCAACAAACCTGTGGATCAGCTTATTTGATACAAAGCGTGATGTAATTTGGATTAGAACGGGAACAACAGTTGGAAGGTTTTATACAGGTAAAGGCGAATTTATTAAGGCAGATCTTGCATTGCATTTGTTTCCCGGAGGGATGATTGTATCAAACATTTCAATTGATAGTAAAAGCAATGTTTTATTTACCATTCAAAAAGCAGGCGTTTTTATTTATAATGATCAGAAAAATGTCTTCGAAGAAAATCCTTCAATTATAAGGCTTCCTGAAAAATTTTCTATTCTAAGTGTTTATGAAGATGTGCAGCATGAAAGATATTATTTGTGCGGAAGAGAAGGGTTGAGGATTTTTGATCCACATAAAAATCAAATCTATAGCCCTGAATTTAATCCTTACAACATTCGGGAATTGGCTGCCAGCAAAAACATTGATTACGTTCAGTACGTGTTTGTTGACAGTAAAAAAAGATTCTGGTTAAAAACATGGGCGCCTTTGGGTCCGCAATCAATTTTGTATTGGATAGTAATGGAAATTTTACAAACAAGCTAGTTGCGCTTGATGCTAATGATTACTCAGAATCGCTTGGGTTATTTAAAAGTGAAAATATAATATGGTGTTATGGTATTAATGTTTTGAATATTTATGATGATGACAGTAAAACATTTTTTAAATGCTATAAAAAAGATGATACAAACGAAAGTGTAAACTTTAGTGTAACCGGGCAGGTTTTTCAGGATAGGGAAAAAAATATATGGATTGTATCAGACAATGGTTTATACCAGGCAACCATAGTTAATAATTACGTTTATAGCGGTAACATGTCATCATTCGCAAATTCTTCATCTACATTCATTTTACCGCAATCTTATAATATAGTATTCGCAGGTTCGTGGGGTCAGGGAATAGTTAGTTTAACTAATGAAAGAACAAGTTTAAAAACAAAAATGATGACGGTAATTTTTACGGCATGACAAGTAGTGGCGGAACATTTGGTGCAGGCGCTGTTTTTATAATGACATCTGCAGGAAAATAACCATGCTCAAACATTTTAATTATAGCACAGATGGCGGCAACCCTAACGGTGAGTTAATTAAAGGTGCCGATGGATACTTATATGGCGGTACTACCAGCGGAGGCGTGAACGGTTATGGTACTATTTTTAAAATATCAACTGCAGGCGACTTTTCCGTGGTAAAAGGTTTATTATATAATGATGGAGTTGAAATCTATGGCCATTTAACACTGGCAAGTGATGGCAACTTTTATGGCATCACCTACAGAGGTGGTATTAACGGGTATGGAACAATTTTTAAATTAACAGCTGCAGGAATTTATAGTGTGCTGCATAGCATGAGTTCAGCAACCGATGGAAGCAGCAGTATTTCAAGCCTTACAGAAGGTACAGATGGCAATTTATACGGTACAACAAATTCCGGCGGCGCAAGTGGTTATGGAACTGTTTTTAAAATAACTAAAGCCGGCGTATTTACTACGCTGAAAAGTTTCAACGGAACTACAGATGGTTATTATTGCCAGAGCGATTTAATACAGGCAACAGATGGTAATTTTTATGGAACCTGTTATGGCGGCGGTTCAGATGTTTCCGGCGTGGTATTTAAAATCAGTTCTGCCGGTGTTTATACAGTGATAAGAAACTTTAAGTATAGTACAGATGGCGGCAGTCCTAAAAGTAGGCTCATTCAAAATTCAGATGGAAGTTTTTATGGCATTACATATTCCGGTGGTACAAAAAGCAGCGGCACTATTTATAAAATAACATCAACAAATGTATTTAGTGTTTTGCATGCATTTGTAAGCACAACAGAAGGCACCAACAGCACGTCTGCATTAGTAAAAGGCGATGATGGAAAACTGTATGCAATGGCAACAGCCGGCGGCATGTATAATATGGGTACAGTTTTTTCTATAGCCACTGACGGAACATTCAGCGTGTTGCAAAACTTTAATGGCGCCGGTTTAGGCAATGCACCATATAATACATTTATTAAAGGTGCGGACAGTGCTTATTATTGTACAACTTCGTACGGCGGTGCGTATGGTTATGGAAGTATTATAAAGATTTGCGGCGGCATTGCTTCCAATTTATATTCTTTCAATCAATCAAAAGATGGAAGCTATCCTAAAGGAAAGTTATTGCTTGCCAGCGACGGTAATTTTTATGGAATGACTAACTCAGGCGGCGCACACAGTGCAGGAACTATTTTCAAAATAAATCTTTCCGGAACTTATACAGTATTAAAAAGTTTTGTTTCATCTACGGATGGAAGTTCACCGGCAGGTGATTTGTTGCAGGCAAACGATGGTAATTTTTATGGAATGACAAGCAGCAGCGGAAAAATATTTAAGCTTACATCAGCCCAATGCCTGATTCTCCTGTACTTGCGCAAATAGGAAATAAAACCGTAATGAAAGATTCAACATTAAGTTTTAAAGCAAAAGCAACAGATGCAGATAATAATCAAACTATTTCTTACTCATTAATTGGAGCACCGACTGGAGCAAAAATCAACAAAACTTCAGGCGCATTTATGTGGAAACCAACTATAGCAGGAACATATACTTTTGAAATGCGAGCAACAGATAATGATACATCACCACTGTATGATGAAAAACAGATAACCGTTACAGTTGCCAATTCACTTGCAGCTTTAAATGCTAACGAAAGCTAAAATCACAAAGATGAATGCCACCGTATTTCCAAACCCTGCAGATAAAAATTGTATATAATTCCAGCAAATATTGTAAGCAAGATTTTGATTACAATCGTGGATTTAAATGGTAAAACAATATACGCAAAAGCGGTTCATACCAACGGGTATAAAACTATTGAAACGGATGTAAGCGCCTTAAAAAGCGGTTTGTATTTACTGCAATTGCAAAGTGCATTATATAAAGAACAACTAAAGTTTTATAAAAAATAATGAGGAATAGTTTAGGCTGAGAACCTTAGATTAAAAGCTTTCGTGTTTAACGAAAGCTTTTTTATTAGAACGTGTGCTGGCTTAACCTTTATAATATCACTGCTCCGAAGTTAAGTTCAAAAAATTATCCTATTAACTAAAGATAATCACACATTTGACTAAAAGCTTTGAATCTTCAAATGTGAAATTAATTAGACTTTTAGTGATATTATTATTTAAAAGATTTGAAAAAGACAACTATTTTAATTTTAAAAAATTATTCATTTCAACAATGTTATATTCAACTTTATTAAAAAACTAATATGGCGAATGATAATGCTTCTGCAGGAATAACACATAAAATAACAATTGTAACCGGCGCATCCGGAAATCTTGGACAAGCAGTTGTAAAAAAATTTATTGATGAAGGATATTTTGTTATTGGAACAATTGTACCGAATGATGCTGTGCCTTTAAATTTTCCTGCAGATAAATTTGAAAAAGTCGCTGTTGATTTAATGAGTGAAGATGACGCACAAAAATTTATTGATTCAGTTATAGAAAAATATAAAACCATAGACGCTGCTATTCTTACTGTTGGCGGGTTTGCGATGGGAAAAATTGCCGATACAAAAACATCAGACATTGCAAAACAATACAAATTAAATTTTGAAACTGCATACAACATTGCACGACCATCGTTTATACAAATGATGAAACAAAACAGTGGCAGAATTTTTATTATTGGTTCAAAACCTGGTCTTGATGCAAGAAATGGAAAAAGTATGGTGGCTTATGGTTTGGCAAAATCACTCATCTTTCGTTTGGCAGAATTAATGAATGATGAAGCAAAAGGAAAAAATGTTATTACGAGTGTAATAGTACCAAGTACAATAGATACACCAACAAATCGCAAAGCTATGCCTGATGCGCAGTTTGATAATTGGGTGAAGCCTGAAGCTATTGCCGATGCAATTTATTGGTATTGTACAGATGAATCTTCTGTAATTCGCGAGCCTGTGATAAGAGTATATAACAATGCGTAATATTTAAGTGTTATAGTTAAGGTTGTTTTCATTCATCATTAAATAAGCATAAGTAATTTCATATATTGTGATGAGATAACATTTAAAAACTAACTGAAATGAAAATCATTACCTGCTTTATAACAATAGTTTTTTTGTCGTGCAATACAACGATAAAAACAGATATAATAAAAGAAACAGCACTTCCAATTCAAGGCACATGGAAATTACTTACAGGAACATTAATTGAAAAGGGAGATACAACAATTACTGATTACACAAAAGACAAATCGTTTATTAAAATTATTAATAATACACACTTTGCTTTTTTAATGCATAATCTTAATAAAGATTCATCTGAGTTTTCATCAGGCGGCGGACCTTATACTTTAAAAGATAGTTCTTACACTGAACATCTTGAATATTGTAACGACAGGCAATGGGAAGGGAATGATTTTTCATTTACGATTACAATAAATAATGATACACTCACGCAAACCGGTATTGAAAAAATTGACAGCATTGGTGTGAACAGGCTAAACATTGAACGGTATGTAAGGTTGAAAAACTGATAAGAGAAAATTTAAAAGATCTGTTTATAGTTGCACTTAAACAAGATGATTTAACTGCGCATATTGAAGCAACATAATTGTTTTACCATCTTTTATTTCTCCTTTGTTGATCATTCGCATGGCATCATCCAATTTAAGTTCTAACACTTCAATATTTTCTTGCTCATTTTCAATGCCGCCGCCTTCATGCACTTTCATGGATGGTAAAAATTCAGCCACAAAAAAGTATAATATTTCTGTTACTGAACCGGGCGACATATATGCTTCAAATATTTTACACACATCCTTAATTTTATAACCTGTTTCTTCTTCTGTTTCGCGTTTAATACAATCTTCGGCATTGTCTTTATCCAATAAACCTGCACAGGTTTCAATTAACATTCCCGTTTCATTACCATTAATAAAAGAGGGCAGCCTGAATTGCTTTGTAAGAACTACAGTTTTTTGTTCTTTATTATATAGCAAAATTGTTGCGCCATTGCCACGATCATAAGCTTCTCTTGTTTGCGTTTGCCATATTCCATTTTTAAAAAATTCATACGTAACTTTTTTTAAAATATACCAGTTATCGGAAAGTATTTCTGTTTTTAGAATTTTTATTTTATCATTCATATTGTTATTTCAAGATCAAATTATAAACTCATTTTTACTTCGCTGAATTGAATTACCGTTTCAATATCCGTGTAATTTAAAATGTCTTTCATCAGTGTTTCTGCATGCGGCATAAATGCAGTTTCAAATGCTTCGAACGATTCATACCAAAAATTACAAATAGCAACATAAAGTGGTTTTGTTACGGGCATTCCGCCGCTAAAACCAAACTCAACTTCTACATGCTTAACTGCATCGCCTTGCAATTTTATAGATAAAGGCATGTGTGTATTTATATAATATTCTTTATCAAATTTTTTGCCTTCTGTATTGGAATAGAAAATACTAAGTTTTATCATGCTGATTTATTTCTGCTAAGCTATTTATTTCAATGTTAGTAAAAACTTATTCATCACTTAAAATGATTGCCATTTAATTTTCATCACATTTCCCGGCAGTTTAATCACATTTAGAAAAACCATCTTCAGGTGTTAAACTAATCTTGCTGTAAATATTTTTTATGAATATAAAATGGCGTCAGCATGAAATGATTTTAGTAACGGCGATTGGTTCAATAATACTTGCCGGTTATTTATGGCAATTATACCATAGTGATGTCAGCCACTATGCAGATCCTTTCCGTAATAACAATGTTCCTTTTAGTTTATTTAAAAATGTAATTCTGCCTGATGTTGGAATGGGTTTGATAATTTATCTTTCTTATTTATGGATTCATTTTTATACAATTCCACGGTTATTATTTCCAAAGAAATTTGAAGCAGGTACATCAAAAATTTCTTTGCGTTTTTCAAAAATAAAATTTGATGGAATTGCCAAAAAAATAGTAAAGGAATACACATGGCTTTTAATGCAAATTATTTTACTGGTTTTTATAATGGGCTGTGTATTTGATGTAGCAACTTATTTAAAACATGAATGGCAGTTTCATTACCCGGGTTTTTCTATTTTCTTCAATGAAGATAATCCCAATTCACAATTAAGTTTACCTGCCGGTTTTGCCAGTGCTGTACTTATGATTATTATTTACAGCGTTTATGTTATGCTGAGAGAGTTTGTCATTTATTTTATCCAGGTATCAAAACAACGTGAATATAATATCACAATCTGCAATAAGGTAACACATTTCTTTCTTCAGTTTATTCAAACGCTTGTTTTTTTCAAATCATTTAATCTCATTCATGACCAGCAATCGTATACCGCATTATTCCTGATTATACCAGCAATATTTGCGATGTGCATCAGTAATGTATACTGGTTATTTCCAAAGAAAGGCGATGCGCCTTTTTTCAGTAAAAAAATTATAATACCATTACTGAGTACTTCATTTGTATATGCAATTCCATTGGTGATTTTTGTACATGAAGAAATCCCGGTTGCTTTTTTATATAGCTGGGCTTTGCAATTATTTATCATCACACCAATAACATGGTGGTATTATCAAACGTACAAAGACAAAATATTACAGTTAAGAGTTGTAGAAAAACAATTGGTAAAATCAAGAACTGATCTGCAATTTCTACGTTCACAAATCAACCCGCATTTCTTATTTAATGTATTGAACACTTTATATGGAACTGCTTTGCAGGAAAACGCAGAACGCACAGCCGAAGGCATTCAAAAGTTGGGTGATATGATGCGCTTTATGCTGCACGAAAACAACCTTGATTTTATTGAGATGAATAAAGAAATTGAATACCTGAAAAACTATATCGCTTTGCAAAAATTACGCACACAATCATCACCTGAAATAATTATTGAAGACAACATCAGCGAACAAAATTGCAACCATAAAATAGCTCCGATGTTATTGATACCATTTGTTGAAAATGCTTTTAAACATGGCATCAGTTTAAAAGAAAAATCATGGATTAAAATCAATCTTGAATGCACGGAGAAAAATATATTGTTTGATGTTCATAACAGCATGCATGAAAAGGAAGAAAATGATCCTGAAAAAGATAAATCAGGAATAGGATATAAAAATGTTTTAGAAAGATTAAAAATAATATACGGCGGCAGCTTTCAAATATCTGTTAATAGAGATGGAAAAGAATTTTTTGTAAAACTTACTATTCAGCCTTAAGTATATATCAAAATCAAAAACTTTACTAATTATTAAAAAACAAATAAAATCATGAAAAAAATATTTGTAATCATATTGACATTAATGTTATCGAAAGTTTTATCTGCGCAGGATTCAACCACGCAAAAATTAGATGCATTAGTTACAGCTTATACAAATGCCGGCAGGTTTAATGGTTCAGTATTGGTTGCGCAACATAGCAAAATTTTATTGCAGAAAGGATATGGCGTGCAAAACGCTGATGATAAAACATTGAACGATGCCGATACAAAATTCCAGATTGCATCTGTTACAAAAACATTTACTTCCACAGTTATTTTAAAATTGATTGAGTTAAATAAAATATCGCTGAAAGATAAGCTGAGTAAGTATTACAGCGGTTTTCCAAACGGCGATAGCATTACTATTGAAAACTTACTCACGCACACTTCAGGTTTGCGAAATTTTACGGAAGAAGATTCTTCTATTAATGCAACTGATGAACAAAGAACGGTGCAGTATTTTAAAACTTTAAAACCAGATTTTGCGCCGGGCACAGACTGGCATTACAGCAATTCAGGTTATGTAATGCTGGGTTATATCATTCAAAAAGTAAGCGGCATGAGTTACTGGCAGGCAATACGAAAATATATTTTTGAACCGTTACAAATGAATAATAGTGGTTTCGATTTTACACATCTTGCAGAAAACGAAAAAGCTATCGGATATGATTTTTTAAATGACTCTGTTAAGCAACGTGCCGATATCACAGATTCTGCAGGTCCTTTTAGCGCAGGTTCAATTTTTTCAACTGTAAAAGATATGTATAAATGGCATCTTGGTTTGCAATCATATAAAATTGTAAATAAAGATTTAATGAATAAAGCATATACATCTTGCGCTTTGCATAACTATGGTTTTGGCTGGCAGATAGATTCTGCGTTTGGCAAAAAGATGGTTTCACACAGCGGTTCTATTTCCGGCTTCGGGAGTAATTTTGCACGTATACCAAAAGATGATATTTGCATTGTATTATTAAGCAATAAAAGTGGTTCTACATCAGAGGTGATGCACATTACGGATAAGCTGCTCGCAATATTATATCATCAGCCATACACTTTACCGGTTAAGAGAATACCGGTTGCAATTGCGCATGATGTTTTACAGAAATATATTGGCACTTATAAAATTGATGAAATAAATTTAACGGTAGATGTTACTGTTGGTGACGGAATATTAATCGCTCAACCCAACAGGAACGGGCATCCGGGTTCAACTTCGTTATTGCACTCTTTAAGTGATATACATTTTTATGACGAGCATGATGAAGATTTAGAAGTGACTTTTGATGTGGATGCAACAGGTGAAGTAAACGGCATGAAAATTTTGCAAGCTGGTATAACAAAATATGCAAATAAAATAAAGTAAGTATGCTTGCAGCAATAGCAATAGATGATGAACCAATAGCGCTGGATGTAATAAAAAATCTATCCGCAAAAATTCCTTTTATTGAACTGAAAGCAACTTTTACCAATGCATTTGAGGCAATAGCATTTTTACAGAAAGAGAAGATTGATCTTATTTTTCTTGATATAAAAATGCCTGATATTTCAGGTATTGATTTTATAAAATCCATTCTTAATCCGCCGATGGTAATTTTTACGACAGCATACAGTGAACATGCTGTGCAAAGTTTTGAACTGGATGCAATTGATTATTTATTGAAACCTTTTTCTTTATCGCGCTTTTTAAAAGCGTGTAGCAAAGCAAATGAACAGTACGAACTTAAAAATAAAATAAATACTGTTTCGTTACCGGCTTCATTGTTTATTAAAAGTGGTTACGGGCAGGAACGTGTTGACATTGATGAAATATTGTATGCAGAAAGTAATGGCAATTATGTTCAGTTTGTATTAACAAATAAAAAAATAATATCGCGGCTTACAATGAGTGAAGCTGAAGTTTTATTGTCTGCATCATCTTTTATAAGAATTCATCGTTCATACATTGTTTCAAAAAAGCATATTACTAAAATTGAAAAAAATAGTGTTTGGATAAAACAAACAGAATTGCCTGTTGGTGCAAGTTATATTAATGAAGTAGCAAAGATGATTTCATAAATCAGTAATATTTAATAAGAAAGCATCAGTACTTATAAATTATTTGTATCAAAACTTAAAAATTAAAATACTAATTAGTGGCTAAATCAGCATTCAGTTTTCCATAACCAAAGTTTTTATTTTTTGCAGGATATAAACTTGCTGTTGTAGTTAGTACTTGTACAATTTGTTCTCTTGTATACGTTGGATGTTTGCTCCAAACTAACGCTGCAATGCCCGCAGATGTTGCTGTTGCTACAGAAGAACCGCCAACAGTTGTTGGCACATCGCCGCTTGTAGCGTTTGCAATAGGATTACCGTTATCGCTTGTTCTTTGCATTACTATCACAAAATCTATCGCTTTCCCTTTGTGGCAATCGTAGCATGCTGTTAATGTAGTTTTATCTTTAATACCAGTAATTGCTTCAACCTGTGGTAATGTAGCCGGAAAAATTACGCCAACAAATGTTGTAAATGCAGTTGAAGTACCACCCGCACAAAACATAAGTTTTCCTTTGCCGTAAGCATAAACAATTGCATCTTTTATTTGTGAAGATGTAGTAACTCTCCCAACACTCATGCTGGTAATTTGCACTGATGCATCATCGGCAGCATAAGTATATGCATCGGCTACACCTTTCACTTCATCACTGCCATCAATAATTACATCGTGCGTGGCTTTGCAAACAATAAGATTACAATTGTAAGCTACGCCGCAAGAGTTGCCATCAATACCACGCGGTGCTGCAATGGTGCTGCTCATAGTAGTTCCATGCCCGCAATCATCATTTGCACTGGTGGCACCAGGCAACGTGTACATTGTTTGAATTGTTCGGCCTGATGAATATCCCTGATTAAAATCGCTGCCCATGTTTTCCTGATCAGGACTAACACCTGTATCAATCACCATTATTTTAATACCTGTGCCGGTAGATTTTGTCCATGCTGCAGGAATACCATGATAAGTATAATCCCATGATTGTTTTGTGCCGGGTATAATAGTTGTATAATCAAGCCCTTCTTTCAAAGAACTATTTCCATCGTATCCACCGCAACCACTGCCATTAATACCGCTGCTCGTTTTTGCAGTTAGCTCATATTTTCCGGGTTCATAACCCATCGGCTCTACATAACGAATCAGCTTGCTTTGCCGTAATAGTTTTATAGTGTTAAGGCTTTCGATCTGAACATCAATAACAGGCAATTTATTTTCTTTCCATACTTCTACATTTTCTAATTTCATTTGTGGATGAATCGCTTTTTCTTCCTGCAAAATCAATTGCATTACCTGCACTTTTGTTGCAGCCCATTTAGAATCATGTATATTAATTTTAGCGAGACGATCATCTACATTTTGTTCACCGGCAACTTTAAAACCAACAGATACCATGTGATCATCACTATGCATAATAGCACTGTATAACATAATATCTGATGCATTTTTCCAGTTAAATTCGCCTGTATTATTTATTGTTTCATGAATGAAGGCATTAATTTGTTGCGTTGTTAAAATTGGTTGCGTAGAAAGTTGTGCTGGTTGTTGTTGCTTTACCTGTGCCATTTCATCAGTGGCATTTTTTTTACAGGCACTAAAAACAACTAATAAAATTATAACCGGAAGAAATACTCTTTTCATAATACAGATTTTTTTGGAACGAGGAAATTAATGTTTATTTAATTCTGAAAAAATTATTCTGAATTAATATTTATGTTTTGCCCAACAAAGCGTCTGCAGTTTTTTGCGGGATTATTTCCTTAAGCCGCAGCACTTATAATAAATATTTTCATAACACAGATAATAATTTATATGCAGTTAAGCGTTTAAATTAAACAATTCAATTTTAAAATTTTATATTATAACATTTGAGTGTTACAAGTTTAAGCAGGTAACTTTTAAATCTTTATTTTTGTTTTTTAAGTGAAGTATTTTAATGAAGAAAATAGAATTAGAAATAGTTGCTTTATCGCACAGTATTACACAAACACACTCATACGCAGTGGTTTTAGGCGAAATAAACGGATTACGCAGGTTGCCCATAGTTATTGGCGGTTTTGAAGCACAGGCAATTGCTGTTGCTTTAGAACGTATGCAACCTAGTCGGCCTTTAACGCACGACCTGATGAAAAATTTTATGCATGCGTTTAATGTGGAATTGATGGAAATCATAATTAATGATCTGCAGGAAGGCATATTTTATTCAAAACTGGTTTGCGTAAATGAACACGATACAGTTGAAATAGACAGCCGCACCAGTGATGCGCTTGCGTTAGCTGTACGGTTTGGTTGCCCTATTTATACGTATGAAAATATTTTGGAAAATGCGGGTATATTAATGGAAGATGAAAGCAAACTAAAAAAATCTGATATACCAGTGCAGGAAGGCGGAACAATTTCGCCGCCCAGAGATCTTGGAAAAATGAGTATGCAGGAGTTGGAAAAACTTTTATCTGAAGTACTTGAACAGGAAGATTATATACGCGCGATAGAAATACGCGATGAATTAAAAAAACGCAAATAGTGTTTGATATAATCTAACAACTTTGTATAATAACCACACTTCTCACATTTCACTTTTATAAACAATCTGCTTGATAGTTTTCCCAAATTGTAAAATAAATCTCGGATTAAATATTATTAGCAAAAGAGAAGATGGTTATCATAATCTTGAAACCATATTTTATCCTTTACCATTTTATGATGTACTCGAAATAATTCAAAATGATAAAAATCAAAATGAATTATTTTCAACAGGAATTAAGATCGATGCATCAATAGAAAATAATCTTTGCATTAAAGCTTACGATCTTTTAAAAAAAGATT
>CAXSDU010000033.1:14316-29485 GCA_964236165.1 uncultured Parafilimonas sp.
CGTTTATTAAAATTTATCTGCAAAAAAATATTCAGGCTGGCGCAGGTTTAGGTGGCGGAAGTTCCAATGGTGCTTTCATGCTTATATTGTTGAATGAAAAATTTAACCTGCAACTAAGCGAAGAAAAATTATTGCAATACGCATTACAGTTAGGCAGCGATTGTCCTTTCTTCATTACAAACAAACCTTGCTTTGCGCAACAACGCGGAGAAGATTTAGAACAAATTGATCTTAATCTTTCAGATTATAAATTATTGTTGATTAACCCGCAAATTCATATAAATACAGGTTGGGCATTCTTGCAAATAATGCCTTCTCGTTCAACATCATCAATTAAAAAAATAATTGAACAACCGGTATCAGAATGGAAAAAAATTTTAAAAAATGATTTTGAATTGCCTGTTTTCAAATCATATCCATCCATACAAAAGATAAAAAATAATCTGTATAATGCCGGAGCTTTATATGCTGCAATGACTGGCAGCGGCAGCACAGTATTTGGTATTTTTAATGCTACGGATAATATAAATCTAACTGGCTTTTCTGAAAATTATTTCACAAAAGAACTTTTGTTGCAATGATATTACAGCGCAATTAAATAGATTTGTGTATCAAATACACAATGTATATTTTCGTTAGCCGCTAACTTGTTCGTAGCAATATATTTTATTTCGGTTTTAACCACTATTTTAAAAATTTTTACGTTGACAAAAGAACAAATTAAACCAATTGAGCAACCCATTTCAGAACAAATTAAAGAAGTACATTTAAATGGTAACAGCAATATAAAAACTGATGATGAAATGTTATCAGCAAAAAATAAAAATGGAAAAAAACCGAGAGCAGATTTAAACGGCATTTCCGAAAAAGCTGAAAAAAATATCACTGATATTAATGTCGAAAAAAAAGTATTAAAAAAACCGGCGTCCAAAAAAAAATCTAAATCCATTGCCAAAAAACCTGTTAATACTAGAACAACCAGGCTCATTTTTCAATTAAAGTTTTATACAAAACCCGGAGATAATTTATATATAACTGCAGACCACGAAATTTTTGGCAATAAAGAAATGAAAGCATTGCCTTTGCAATATGTAAGTGAAGAAATGTGGATTGCTTCTGTTGATATGGATGCTGCATCTATTCCGGCAAATGGCATTGTATATAACTACATGGTGAAGTATGCTGATGGTGAAATTATTTGTGATTGGGGCAGCGATAAAAAAATTGAAAAAACCTTTTTTGATTATGAAGAAGTATTGATAAATGATACATGGAATCATGCAGGTTATTTTCAAAATGCTTTTTATACAGAGCCGTTTCAAAATGTATTACTGAAAAATAATTTTACAGAAGTAAAAATTAAGCAACCGAAAAAGTTTACACATATTTTTAAAGTAAAAGCACCGTTGCTTAACAAAGGCGAAACCGTTTGTTTATTTGGTTCATCAAAAGAACTTGGAAACTGGAATGAGCTAAAACCTGTTTTATTAAGCAGGAAAAAAGATGAGGATTTTTTTAGCGTTGCGCTTGATCTTTCAAAAATTGATGTACCGCTTTTTTTTAAGTATGGCATTTATAATATAAATAAAAAGAAGTTCATACAGCTTGAAAATGATGCTAATCGCGCGTTGTATCCTGCACATGTAACCACAGCAAATAAAATTTCAATTATTAATGATGGGTTTATAAATATGCCCGTTGATAGCTGGAAAGGCGCCGGCGTTGCCATTCCGGTATTTAGTTTACGCAGCAAAAATAGTTGGGGTGTTGGCGAATTTGCAGATATAAAATTGCTTGTTGACTGGGCAAAAAGAACCGGCTTGCAGCTCATTCAAATTTTACCGGTTAACGATACAAATGCCACACAATCATGGGTTGATTCTTATCCGTATGCAGCCATCTCTGCATTTGCATTGCATCCAATGTATTTAAATCCTGAACAACTGGTAAATAAAAAAAATAAAAGTTTATTGAAAAATCTGCAAAAAGAAAAAGAGCAACTTAATAAAAATGCTGCAATAGATTATGAAGCAGTAAATAAATTAAAATGGAGTTTATTTAAAAAAATTTATGTTTCGCAAAAAGTAGAAACATTTTCATCTTCAGCATACAAAACTTTTTTTATAAATAATAAGCACTGGCTTGTACCTTATGCTGCGTTTTGTTTTTATAGAGATAAATATCAAACGGCAGATTTTAACCGATGGTCTGCAAACAAACAATATACAAAAGAAGAAGCGCAGGTTTTGTTTAATGATGCAAAAACAACTAATGAAATTTTATTGCATTGCTATATACAGTTTCACTTGCATGTGCAATTGCAAAATGCAGCGCAATATGCGCATGAAAATGGAATTATAATTAAAGGTGATATACCAATTGGTGTTTATCGTTATGGCGCAGATGCATGGCAGCAGCCGGATTTATATCACATGGAAATGCAGGCTGGTGCGCCGCCGGATGATTTTGCAATTAAAGGGCAGAATTGGGGTTTTCCAACATACAACTGGAAAAAGATGGAAGATGATGGCTTTGCCTGGTGGCGTAAACGCTTTGAGCAAATGAGTAATTATTTTGATGCATTTCGTATAGATCATATACTTGGTTTTTTTAGAATATGGAGTATTCCAATGAATGCAGTAGAAGGTATTATGGGTCATTTTGAGCCATCAATTCCTGTTCATATAAATGAGTTTCATGAAAGAAATATTTGGTTCGATCATTATCGTTATACAAAACCGTTTATAACAGAACAGGTTTTGTATGATATGATTGGCAGCGAAGCAAACTATTTCAAACAAAATTATTTATTGCCTGATGGATATGGCAATTATAACCTGCGCGAAGAATTTTCAACGCAAAGAAAAGTTGAAGATTATTTTATTTCTATTGATGTAAAAGATGATTGGAAAAAACAAAAATTATTTGATCTTATTTCAAATGTTATTTTGTTTGAAGTTGAAAATTCAAATGGCTTGCAATTTCATTTTCGGTTTGCCATTGAATCAACAAAATCATTTCAATATTTAGATTACAACACGCAACAGCAGTTAAAAGATTTATATGTTGATTATTTTTTCAGAAGACAAGATGATTTCTGGAAAAAAGAAGCAATGAATAAACTGCCTGAATTAAAACGCTCAACAAACATGCTTGTTTGCGGTGAAGATCTTGGTCTTGTTCCGGGTTCTGTGCCTGCAGTAATGAATGAACTCGGTTTGTTGAGTTTGGAAATTCAGCGCATGCCTAAACAAACAAACAGAGAATTTTTCCATCCGAACGATGCGCCATATTTAAGTGTGGTTACACCTTCAACGCATGATATGAGTACCATTCGTGGCTGGTGGGAAGAAGACAGAAATAAAACGCAGCGTTTCTTTAATTATGAAATGGGAAAATGGGGCAATGCGCCTTTTTTCTGTGAAGCCTGGATAAATAAGTCCATCCTAATGATGCATCTTTATTCGCCGGCGATGTGGAGTATTTTTCTTTTGCAGGATATATTAGGAACAAGCAAAGAATTGCGGCGCGAAAATCCGCATGAAGAACGTATCAATGTTCCCGCAATTCCAAATTATTACTGGCGTTATCGTATGCATATTTATCTTGAAGATTTGCTTGAAGCAGATGAATTCAACAAAGCGTTGTATGATGATATACTTGCATGCGGAAGAGCAGCAAAGGATTAAATTATTTATTGTAGTTTAAATCGTTGCAGGATTTTTGCAGCGATTTTTCTTTTTATAAAAATCAAGTTTAAATATGAAATATAATTTTTTAGGAGCAACAGGTATTAAAGTTTCAGAATTATGTTTAGGCACAATGACGTTTGGTGGTAACGCAGGCATTTGGTCAGCAATTGGTCAGTTGTCGCAGGAAGATGTAAATAAAGTTGTAAAACGTTCGGTTGAAGCAGGCATCAATTTTATAGATACTGCAAATGTATATTCGCAAGGTTTAAGCGAAGAACTTACAGGAAATGCAATTCGTAATCTTAGTTTAAAAAGAGATGACCTAATTATTGCAACAAAAGTGCGCGGCAAAATGGGTGAAGATGTAAATGGAATCGGATTATCACGCAAACATATTTTGCAACAGGTTGATGAAAGTTTGAAACGTTTAAATATTGATTACATTGACTTATATCAAATACATGGTTACGATGCACTAACACCGGTTGAAGAAACTATTCGCGTGATGGACGATTTGGTGAAAAGTGGGAAAGTAAGATATATTGGTGCAAGCAATGTTGCAGCATGGCAGCTTATGAAAGCGCTTTCATTTTCTCAATATAATAATCTCGCAAAATTTGTTTCGCTGCAAGCATATTATACAATTGCAGGAAGAGATTTGGAAAGAGAATTAGCACCCTTATTACTTGATCAAAAAGTTGGTTTGATGGTGTGGAGTCCGCTTGCCGGCGGATTTTTAAGCGGTAAATATTCACGCAATAAAAATCCTGAAGATGCACGTCGTATTAATTTTGATTTTCCACCTGTTAATAAAGAAAAAGCTTTTGATATTATTGATGTGATGGAACCTATTGCGCAATCTAAAAATGTATCTGTTGCACAAATTGCATTCGCATGGTTGCTGCATCAGCAAGTGGTAACAAGTGTGATTATCGGCGCAAACAAAATCGATCAGTTAGAAGATAATTTAAAAGCAATTAATGTTGTGTTTACTGAAGATGAATTGAAGAAATTAGATGAAACCAGTAAACTATCGCCTGAATATCCGGGATGGATGTTGACAAGACAAGGCGCTGACAGAAAATAATTAGCAAGTGAAGCTTCATTACAAAAAAATAAATCTTCCATTCGAATATCCGTTTACAATTTCGGGCGGAAGAACAAAAACACATCAACCTTCATTAATTGTTGCGCTACAGTTGGGTAATTTAATTGGTTACGGTGAAGCACCTGCAATTACTTACTACAACATTACTGTTGAGCAAATGATTGCAGATATTGAAAGCAAAAAAAAGTTTATTGAAAAATTTGCGCTTACAATGCCTGAACGTTACTGGCATTATCTGCATCATCTCATTCCAGATAATCCTTTTTTAGTTTGTGCGCTTGACATGGCTGCATGGGATTTATTTGGAAAGATGCACAATCAGCCTTTATATAAATTATGGAACACAAGCTGGGGAAATATTCCGGTTACAGATTACACAATTGGTATTGATAGCATTGAAAAAATGGTTGAAAAAATGCAGAGTCACTCATCACCAATATATAAAATAAAAGTTGGCGGTGAAAATGATATTGCAACGATTGAAGCATTGCGAAAAAATAAAAATGCAATTTTTAGAGTTGATGCAAATGCAGGCTGGACGTTGAATGAAGCACTTGAAAAAATTCCTGTATTAAAAAATTTAGGCGTTGAATTGATTGAACAACCTTTAGCAAAAGATAACTGGAATGACATGAAGATTTTATTTGAACAATCTTCTCTTCCACTGTTTGCAGATGAAAGTTGCGTGTTTGAAAATGATGTCGCAAAATGTGCTGAATGTTTTCACGGTATAAATATAAAGCTTGTAAAATGCAGCGGTATTACACCAGCTTTACGTATGATTAAAGAAGCCAAAAAATTAAATTTAAAAGTTATGATGGGCAGCATGAATGAATGCACGGTTGGGTCTGCTGCCATCGCGCATTTTTTGCCGCAACTTGATTATGTTGATATGGATGGACCTTTATTATTAAAGGAAGATATTGCAACAGGATTAACTTATACTGATAATGTTGTTTCAGTTTCGAGAGAACCAGGTTTGGGAATAAGGATGAATAATGAATTATAAGTTATGGATTTTGAATTGAAAAACTTATGAATCATAGTTTTTATAATTGCTCAACTGCTTTCTTTGTTGCATTAATTGTATCGTTCAAATCATCATAATTTAGAGCATTACTTAAAAACCAGCTTTCATAGCCTGATGGCGGCAAATAAATTCCTTCATCAAGCATTGCATGAAAAAATTTATTGAACATAGTAATGTTAGATGAAGAAGCATCAGCAAAATTATTCACCGGTTTATCAGTAAAGAAAACAGATAACATAGAGCCAAGCTGATTTATAACAACAGGAATAGTTGCTTCATCAAAAACTTTTTGTAAACCATCTTTCAAATATTTTCCTTTTGCATCAAGTTCTTCGTAAACAGAAGCATTATTTTTTAAATGATTTAGTAAAGTATAACCAGCAATCATTGCAATAGGGTTTCCACTTAAAGTGCCAGCCTGGTAAACGTTTCCAAGCGGGGCAATGTGTTGCATAATTTCAAGCTTGCCACCAAACGCACCAACAGGCATTCCGGCGCCAATTACTTTTCCATACGTTATCAGATCAGCATCAATTTTTAAAAGCTCCTGTGCGCCGCCTTGCGCCAAACGAAAGCCTGTCATCACTTCATCAAAAATGAAAATAATATCTTCCTTGGTACAAATTTTTCTCAGAGATTCAAGATAATTTTCTACAGGCAGAATACAACCCATATTGCCACAAACAGGTTCAATAATTATCGCAGCAATTTGATTTTTATTTTCATTAATAAGTTGTTCAACCGCATCAATATTATTAAACGGAGCCGCTAATGTATCCGCCGCTACACCCGCAGTTACACCAGGCACAGTTTGTATATTGAATGTTGCAACGCCACTTCCTGCCTTCACTAAAAAACTATCTGCATGACCATGATAACAACCTTCAAATTTTATTATTTTATTTTTTCCTGTGTAGCCACGCGCCAAACGAACGGCACTCATGCTGGCTTCAGTTCCACTGCTTACCATTCTTATTAAATCAACATTAGGGCACATGCTTTTTATCAATTCTGCCATATCAATTTCCAATTCCGTTGGCGCACCAAATGAAGTTGAATCAACAACTTTTTTTTGTATGGCTTCAACAACAGGTTCAAACGCATGTCCAAGAATCATTGGTCCCCACGAATTAATATATTCTATGTATTTATTTTCATCTGCATCAAACAAATAGGCACCTTTTGCTTTTTTAATAAACAAAGGTGTTCCACCAACACTTTTAAATGCACGCACAGGAGAATTTACACCACCGGGAATTGAACGTTGGGCACGTTCAAACAATGTTTTACTTGAAATAATATTCATTATTCTAAATCGTATTCTTTTTTAAGATAAGCAATAAGGCGCTCAGTAAATGGTAACACTCTTTCTATATTATTTATATAATTTTCTGTACCGCCAATTTCATAGTCTATTTTATTAAAAAACCGCGGAAGGCTTGATTTATCATCTTCATAAATTGGTAAAAGTTTATTTTTAAAATCCCCATTCACATAATAATTTGTATCTGATAAAACCGAATTATTCAATAATTGCTGCGAAGCAAGCAAACCATTTTCTGTTGCATTTGAATATATGATTTCCGCAAGACCCAGTACTCTTATCTTAACATCGTAACTGGCAATGCTATCTGCAACGTGTTCTTTTTTTAAGAGTTGCAAACCAGAAGTTTTTAATTGCGTCATAGTAGCATCATTGGTTTTAAAAAAGGAATACAGCCCAATCCACCTGGCATATTTATATAAGCTGATTCTATTTGTAGTTGCAGACATATCTTCTTGTGAAAGCTGCACTAATTTTCGTAAGGAATCTATTTTAATAGTATTATAGTGAATTGCCATATGCATGGAAGCCGTATCATCTTTCAAATTATTAATAAAGCTTTCAACATAATGTTTTTCCATTTCCTTATCAGTAATTGACTCTCTTATATTTTCTGCAATAAAGCCAAGTGTTACAGCAAGAAATATCATTACAAATTCAAGCAGGAATTCTTTAAAATTCTTTTTTTTGTGATGAAGATCAGGATGATGATGAACTTCCATTCAATTATTTTTTATGAATTTACTTAATGAATAAGCTCATTTATATCTTTTGCTTTCTGACTCGCATTAAATTCTATAATTCTGAAATCAGCAAGTTTATATTTATAAAAAGGATCTTGTTTAATAATCTTTTCTACTTCTTTTTTTGTTGAAGCAACAGCAATGATTACTCCGCCATCTCTTGGAATTTTTCTTCCTGAAACAATAAAGTTGTTTGATTTATAAAATTTATTCAGATAAATAACATGCGCTTTCATGTGCGCATCAATTTCTTCAAGCGGAACTTTATATGTTAGTTCGATAATGAACATAATAATTCATTTACTCAATAATCTTGCTGCATCTTTTGCAAAATAAGTTGCAATCAAATCTGCGCCTGCACGTTTTATGGATGTAAGTGTTTCTAATATCGCTTTGGTTTCATCAACCCAACCCATTTTTGCAGCGGCTTTTATCATCGCATATTCACCGCTGATGTTATACACACTCACCGGAACATGCACTGCATTTTTTACTTCACGTACAATATCAAGATAAGGCAAGCCAGGTTTCACCATTACAATATCTGCACCTTCTTCTTCATCCTGCAATGCTTCTTTTACTGCTTCAATGCGATTGGCATAATTCATTTGATAAGTTTTTTTATCGCCAAAACCCGGTGCAGAATCCAGCGCATCGCGAAAAGGTCCATAAAAACACGAAGCATATTTTGCACTATAAGCCATAATGCCTGTTTTTGTAAAATTATTTTCTTCAAATGCATTTCTTATGGCTTCAATTCTTCCATCCATCATATCACTTGGAGCCACCATATCTACGCCAGCTTCTGCGTGCGATAAACTCATTTGCACTAATGCTTCTACAGTTTCATCGTTTACAATTTCGCCATCTTTTACAATTCCATCATGTCCATAAATAGAATATGGATCCAACGCAACATCTGTCATCACATACATTTCAGGCACTGCATCTTTTATTGTTTTAATGCTGCGTTGCATTAAGCCATTTTTATTCCAGGCTTCTTTACCGGTGTTGTCTTTTGTTTCTTCTTTTGCTTTTACAAAAATCAAAATACTTTTCACACCTAAACTGTATAGTTCTTTTATTTCTTTAATTGTATTATCAATGCTCATTCGGTAATAATTAGGCATTGATGAAATTTCTGTCTTCACATTTTCGCCTTCATCAATAAATAACGGCGCAATAAAATCATTAGGCGTAAGCACAGTTTCTGCAACAAGATTTCTGATTGAAGTATTTGCTCTTAATATTCTTGAACGCTTTTGTAAATACATTTTAAAAAATTAAAAAGTCAAAATTTATAATTCAAAAGCTGAGTATAATTTTTTTAATTTTACTTCTCACTTTTGACCTTGTTATATCCAATCCTTAGGTTTTAAACAAGCCTGCCATAATCTATCTTCTTCGCTGCCCGGTAGCGGCTGATAATTATATTCAAACCGAACTGTTGGTGGCAAGCTCATTAAAATACTTTCTGTTCTGCCGTTTGTTTTTAAACCGAATAAAGTGCCACGATCATGAATTAAATTAAATTCAACATATCTTCCTCTTCTTATTTCCTGCCAATATTTATGTTCATTATTGTAAAATAAATTTTTTCTTTTTTCAACGATAGGAATATAAGCATTAATAAAAGCATTACCGCAAGCTTCACTAAACTTCATCCAGAAATCTACATTATAATCTTCATCTGGTTTTTTATGATCATAAAAAATTCCGCCAATACCACGCCGTTCATTATTACGATGTTCGTTCACAAAGTATTCATCACAATTATGTTTAAATAAAAAATAAAAATTTTTATTGAATACATCACATACATTTTTATATGTTTGATGAAAGTGCGTTGCATCTTCTTCAAATAAATAATATGGAGTAAGATCTGTGCCACCACCAAACCAGCGATCACTCAACATGCCATCTTTATTATATAACTCAAACATGCGGTAATTAAAATGTATGGTGGGCACGAATGGATTGATTGGGTGAATCACAGAGCTTATGCCAGCGGCAAACCATGTTGCTTCGCCAGATGATAATGGGATATGCAAAACTTCACGCATTTTGCTCATAACTTTTCCATAAACAACAGAAGTATTTACACCACCTTTTTCAAACACATTTCCGTTCTGAATTATGCGTGTTAAACCGCCGCCGCCTTTGCCGTCTGGTTTGCGTGCCCACTCATCTTCAATAAATTTTGCTTTGCCATCTTCTTCTTCTAATGCTTTGCAAATTTTATTCTGAAGATTGTAAATAAATTCAACCCATTGCTGGCGAAATTCTTTTGTTTCTGTTTTGTGTAGATTAATATCCAGACATTAAAATTTTTGCAAAGGTGAGTAAAAAATAAAGTTGCAAAAGATGATTTAAATCATATCTAACTAACATGACAATTGCATGACTTAGAAAATGGATTTATTTAATATATAATTACTAATAAACTTGTTTTATTAGTAAGCTTTTGCAAAAAAAAATTCTAATCAACTATAGTTTCAACAACATTAAATTGTTCATCAAGCACAACCATATTTGCATTTCTCCCTGTTGCAATTGAGCCCAATTCGTTTTCTGTCTTTATCACTTTTGCAGGATACAAACTGCACATGCGCAAAGCCTCATCAATATTTATATCGCAATTATCAACAAAATTTTTCACGCATTTATTCATAGTTAAAGCAGAACCACTTAAGATTCCGTTGGCAGTATATTTGTCGCCATCCAATGTATGCTGATAATAACCTTCTTGCGTTTCGGTAACTGCATCTGTAATAGCAAATAACCTATCGCCCATTATTTTTTTTGCAATTCGAATGGCAGGAAAACTTACATGATAACCATCGGGTACAATGCTGCAATAGACAGATGTATGATCGAGCACAGCACCAACAAAACCTGGCGCACGATGCTGCAAACCACTCATTGCATTATATAAATGTGTTGCAGTTTTTATTGTGTTAAATGATTGCTTTGCATCTTCGTACGTTGCATTACTATGACCAGCAGAAACAACTATATTGTATGAATGGATCAGATCAATAATTTCGTTACTCACAACTTCTGACGCAACCGTTATTATTTTAATTACATCTTTTCCATATTCCAATAATTCTTTAGCCTGTTGATTAGTTGGTGAAAAAATCCAGTCGGCGTTATGCGCGCCGCGTTTTTCTTTGCTTATCCACGGACCTTCTACATGCAAGCCTAAAACGCCTTGCCCGGCTGCATTCCAGTAATTTCTTACTGCATCGATACACTTAAAAATTGTTTCATAAGTATTAGTGCTAACAGTGGGCATACAATGCGATGCGCCGCCTGCTTTGCTGTAATCATAAATAGCTTTTACACTTTCTTTATCAGGATAAGCAGTCAATAATCTTTTATACGCACCATACAATTGCAGATCAATAAATGCAGGTGCTATCATTGCATTTTTATAATCAACAACTTCAGCGGTTGCATGTATTTTATTTGAAAGAATAATCTCAGCAACCACGTTATTTTTTACAACAACCGAATGTTGTTGCAGCATTTCATTACCTGTAAAAATTCTTTCTGCGCGATAAACTTTTGTGTTATTCATTTGTAATTGTAAATCTGTCAGCATCTTTCCAGAACGAAAATCTTTTTCTAATATTTTCAAGATGCTGTTTGTTTAGTTCAATTGTAAAAATATCTTCTTCATCTTTTTTGTGATATAAAATTTCACCCAACGGGTCAACTACTATGCTGTCACCCGCATGATAAATATTGTTTCCATCATCGCCAACACGATTCACACCAATAACATAACATTGATTTTCGATTGCTCTTGCCGCAATAAAGTTTTCCATGCCAGCGATCGCCGTTCCGGCCAGTTGGCAACATAAATTAATACATCATACTCAAAACTATTTTCATCATTCATAAAAGAAAATGATTGCCTTGCCCAAACCGGAAATCTTAAATCATAACAAACCTGTAGATTTATTTTCCAACCTTTTGCTGATGCAATTAGTCTTTTATTTCCAGCGCTGTAATGATTTTGTTCATTTCCATAAGCAAACAAATGTCGTTTATCATAGTAACCATAATTACCATTTGGCAACATCCAAATTAAACGATTAAAAAAATTATCATTTTCTTTTATCATTAAACTGCCTGTAAGAATAATTTTTTTAGTTGCAGCAATTTTTTTCATCCAAGCAATGGTTTCACCATTCATTGCTTCAGCAAAATTTTCAGGTTGCATGCTAAAACCTGTTGAGAACATTTCAGGCAGAATAATTATTTCAGTTTTTTCTTTTATTGCATTAATTTTTTTTTCAAGCATTTGCCTGTTTGCAATTGCATCTTGCCAAAATAATTTTGTTTGAATTAATGTACAGGTTAATGTTGACATGTTATTTACCCTTTGAATTTTGCAGCCAGTAAACCTTTAACGCCGCAATCTTTTATTACAAATAATTGACCTGCAAGCGGCTGTTTTTTCAAATCTTCTTCATTCATTTCTTTACTTGCAGTTGTAATATAAAGGTCGCTTAAATCTTTTCCGCCAAAGGTGCAACAGGTTACATTTTCAACAGGTAATTCGATTTGTTTTAAAAGACTGCCTGTTTCAGGATTATATCTTGCTACACGCCAACCGCCATAAAAAGCAATCCATAACATGTTTTCTTCGTCAATTGTCATTCCATCTGCGTATCCATTTTCATGTGTAAGATCAAGTGCAACTCTTTGGTTGTTTATTTCACCACGCTCATTATTATAATCAAACGCAAAAACATAGTTAGATGGCGTATCTATATAATACATTATAGTATTGTCTGCATTCCATACAATACCGTTTGAAATAGTTACATTTTCCAGTTTCTTTTTTACTGATAAATCTGTTTGCATTACATATAGGTTGCCTTTGTTTTCTTCCTCTGAAACAGCCATTGTTCCTGCCCAAAACCTTCCTGCTGCGTCACACTTGCCATCATTAAATCTTATTGATGTATCGCTTTGCGGATTTATAACATGTTCAACAATTTTTTTATCAAGATCAATAAACGCAAAACCATTTTGAAGTGCTGCAATTAAGCCACCATTTTCACGTAGCGCAATGCAACCAATCATTTCTCCAACATTAAAACTTGTATGTTTTTGCTGATTGATATTATACTGATGAATTAACCCTTCAACAATATCAATCCACAAAATTGTTTGCGTCTCTTCATTCCACACAGGTCCTTCGCCAAGTGTACATTTATAATCTAAAACTGTTTGAAGGTTTGATTGAACATCCATGAATTTTTTTCCTTTTAGATAGTTGTTAATAAGGTGAAGGACTTACTGATGTCCATCCTCCATCAATGATAAGGCTTTGACCTGTTATATGTCTTGACGCTGGTGAAACCATGAACAGCGCTGCATTTGCAATATCATGAACTGTTGCCGGTTTGCCAATTGGCGTAATTTTACTCCATGTATTTATATAATTTTCATCTTCGCCTGTTCGCTCCGTAATTGTTGCACCCGGAGCAATTGCATTAATAGAAATATTGAACGGTGATAATTCAATCACAAGTGTTTTTGCAAGCATTTCCAGCGCAGCTTTTGTAATACCATAAGCAGCTAAATTTTTATGCGCCTGGTGACCTGTTACCGAAGACATTAATAAAATGCTTCCGCCATTTTGCTGTTGTTTCATTTGTTTTGCAGCAGCCTGTGTAAGAAAAAAACTTCCGCCAATGTTCAGCTTCATTACATTTTGTAAAGCTTCAGGTTTATATTCAAAAAAATCACCGAATAAAGTAATGCCTGCATTTGCAATCGCGATTGATAAATTTCCAAACCGCTTTACTATTTCATAAACCATTTGACTAATGAATGTTGTATCTGCTGCATTACCCGGCATCGCAAAACAATTCCCATATTCAGAAATTTTTTTTGCTGCATTTTCAGCAAGCGATTTATCAATATCATTTAATAAAACAGATGCGCCTTGTTTGCATAACTGTTTTGCAATCTCAAAACCAATGCCCTGACCTGCACCGGTTATAATTGCTGATTGATTTAAAAAATTATTATCATGCATTTTAGTTCAATAAAAATATTACGCCTTTTGGTTTTTCAATTTTAAATTTTGAGAATCTCACAAAAGAATAACAAAATTTCATTTAAGACTTATTAACATCTTTCGGTAATAGTTTTGCGTAAATCATTATCATGAAGTACATAAATATATTTCTCTTTACTGCAACTGCCTTTTGTGCATGTGCGCAAAACAATAAAGTCGTTTCATCAGAACATCCGGCAGAATCACAATTAAAAAATTATAGTGTTGCCACTTTTGCCGCCGGTTGTTTCTGGCATGAAGAAGCATTGTTTGAAAGTGTGAAAGGTGTGAAGGAAGCAGTTTCTGGTTATGCCGGCGGAACAACTGCAAACCCAACATATGAAAAAATTGAAACTGGTACAACAGGTCATGCTGAAACAGTTGATGTTTATTATGACCCAAAAGCTGTAAATTTTGAAACGCTGGTGAAAGTTTTTTTTGCAGGACAAGATCCTACACAAGTTAATGGACAAGGTCCCGATCTTGGTACACAATACCGCTCTATTGCATTTTATCGCAGCGATGCAGAAAAGCAGACAATAGAAAATGAAATGAAATCAATTGCAGGAAAATATAAAAAGCCTATTGCTGCACAGGTAATGCCATTCACTAAATTCTGGACGGCAGAAGATTATCATCAGAATTATATTGAACACAATCCGGGTAGTGGTTATGTTCAGGCTGTTTCAATACCTGAAATAAAAGATTTCCAAAAAACATATCCACAGTTGGTAAAACCGGGTCATATGTTTTAAGCAGAGCTATTTCATTCTTTCTTTTATAAAAGGAATTGCTTTTGAATATGCATCGGTTGTTGCTTCTTTATTATAATGCGGATTACTTGGATTTGCAAAAGCATGTTCTGCATCATATTCAAAAGTGCTAACTTTTTTACCGGCAACTTTCATGTTGTCTTTAAATGTATCAACAACTTTCGGTGTAATCCATCCATCTTTTTCAGCAAAAAAACCAATTACATCACAGTTTAAAGTTTTCAATTTATTTACATCTGTTTCAGGCATTCCGTAAAACATAACGCAACCAAGCACCTGTTTGCCGCCAATTAAAGCTGTTTGTAAACTCCAGCCGCCGCCAAAGCACCAGCCAATGGTAAACACTTTTGCATCAGCACCGGCATAAGTATAAGCACCTTTAATAATATTATCTGCCCTTTCTGTTTTTACAGATTG
>CAXSDU010000033.1:29495-31527 GCA_964236165.1 uncultured Parafilimonas sp.
CATCAACTTGCCGGCATCTTCAGGCGTGGTGGCAACTTTGTTATCATATAAATCAATCGCAATTGCATTCACCCCAAGTTCGTTGCTTAATCTTTCTGTTTCCTGTTTTACATAATCATTCAAGCCCCAATATTCATGAATCACAAACAAATAATACTTCGTTGGTTTTTGAGCTTTCACCATCCAGCCATGTGCATCTGAACCATCAGCAGCTTTAAAAGTTATATCAGCACCGTTTTCACTTTCATAAATAAAAGGCAACGGCGCATCATGACTCATTACAAATTTTTTATCGCTGGCGAGCATGGCAAATTGATCTGTCGCAGATTTTGGATCGCAACAAGCTGCCACTTTTTTTTGCGCGAATACTGATGCAATACTTATCATCATTATAAAAACTAAAATGAGTTTTTTCATACATTGATTTTTAATTGTTACTAATTGTTTTTGATTGATATCGTTGATTATAAATTGAATAATTTTCATCATCAAAACATACAAACAAAATTTCTTTTATGTTGTTTGATGAAGAAATAAAATCATTAACCGTTTGCAATGCAATTTTAGCTGCATTGTCTTTTGGAAAACCATATACACCTGTGCTGATTTTTGGAAACGCAATGCTTTTTACATTATTTTTTTCAGCAAGCTTCAATGAATTTGAATATGCACTTGCAAGAAGTTGTTCTTCATTATTTTTTCCGCCATGCCAAACTGGTCCAACGGTATGAATAACAAATTTCGCTTTCATATTTCCTGCAGAAGTTATAACGGCTTCACCTGTTTTACAACCGCCTTGTTTTGCAACAATTGCTCTGCATTCTTCTAAAATTTTTGCACCGCCTGCACGATGAATAGCGCCATCAACACCACCGCCGCCCATTAAAGAAGTGTTTGCTGCGTTCACAATTGCATCAACAATTTGTTTTGTAATATCAGCTTTAATAATTTTTATTTCTGTGTTCATAAAAGATTAAATTCTTCGCGCAGCGCAGGAATGTTTACATCAATAAAACCTTTTGACTGTAATTTTTTTTGAAAATCCTGTTGCACTTTATATTCACCATGTACAATAAAAACTTTTTTCACATCGCCTGCTTTTTGACAATCTAAAAAATGTAACAGATCATTATAATCGCCATGAGCACTCATGCTGCGCATAACACTTACTGCTGCATTTACATCATACTCTTCGCCAAAAATTTTTACTTGTTTTGCGCCATTCATTAATTGTCCGCCCAAAGAATGCGGCTCACAATAACCAACAAGCAGTATAGTATTTTTGCTGTTGTTTATATTGTTTATGATGTGATGTTTTATGCGACCTGCGTCTGCCATGCCGCTTGCAGAAATAATAATCATTGGTTCATGTATATCATTCAGACGCTTGCTTTCATCAACCGTTTCTATAAATTTTAATTCTTTAAAAGCAAACGGATCATCATCAGCTTTTAATAAATTTTCTATGTTGATATTAAAATTTTCTGGATGATTTTTTATTACCTGTGTTGCTTCAAAACTTAAAGGACTATCAACAAAAACAGGAATGCCATTTAAACTTCCGTTATTACTTAAGTGATTTAAAAAATACAGCAGTTCCTGTGTTCTGCCCACACTGAACGCAGGAATAATAAGTTTACCCTTTTTATGCACGCATGTTTCTTCAATCCATTTATAAAATTCTTCCGGCGTGTTTGCAACATTTTGATGAAGACTGTTGCCATACGTGCTTTCAATTAAAATGAAGTCTGCCTGCGGAAAAATTTTTGGCGAACGAAGTATAACATCTGAATATCTTCCAACATCGCCACTGAAAGAAATTTGTTTTGTTGTATTGTTTTCTTTGATGCGCACATGTACAGCAGCACTGCCGGTTATATGTCCTGCATCAGTATATAAAACTTCAATATCATCTTCGACTGTAAACCAAGTATTATAATTTACCATTGTAAACAGCGATAAAGTTTTTTGCACATCATTCACATCATACAAAACATCATAAGGCTCCAAACCTTTTTTTGCCCTTTTTTTA
>CAXSDU010000033.1:31537-33300 GCA_964236165.1 uncultured Parafilimonas sp.
TGCACTGTCCATTAATAAAATCTTGGCAAGATCAGCCGTTGCCGGCGTACAAAAAATCTTTCCGTTAAAACCTTCTTTCACCAGTTTTGGAATTAGTCCGCAATGATCTATATGTGCGTGTGAAAGCAATAAATGCGTTACAGATGAAGCATCAAAACCAAATTTACTATTAAGTAAAAATGTATCTCTGCCTAAGCCTTGGAACAAGCCGCAATCAAGCAAAATTTTCTTGCCATTATTTAAACTAATAAGATGTTTTGAACCTGTAACAGTTTGTGCAGCGCCATGAAAAGCAATCTTCATAAATGCAAATTAAATGTATAAGATAAGCATTTCATTATTTATTGATAATTCATTTATTTATCATTATTAAAATATGATAATCGTTGTATTTTTTTATTAAAAACAATCAGTTAATATCATTATGCAGTAATGTTTTTTATTGAAAAAAGCAGCTAAAGTTTCTTACCAAGAAAATGTAATTAATATTTTTTTTGTATTTTAAAAACTATTGTTTGTAAGCATTTTCTTAATTATTTTTTTCATTTTATAAATAATTGCTTTCTATATTTGCTGCTCAAAGCAAGCAATGTATAATCCTTCTTTCATTTGTTGTTGTATGTGTAGCACATCTCTACGGGGAGGGAAGTTGTATTGCAGTTAATGAAATAAATTAATCAGCAAAATATAATAAAAGCCTTCTCCAAGCGAGAGGGCTTTTTTGTTTTATACAATTACATTCAAAAAAATGACCAGCACACCAACAGAAAAACAAAACCTGCGCACCGGAAAAATATATTTCATCGGCTCAGGTCCGGGCAATCCGGATTTAATAACAGTAAAAGGTGCAACAATTTTATCTCAGGCTGAAGTAATTATAACAGACAGACTTGCCGGCGATGAAATTATTCAGCGTTATGCAAACCCGGGTGCGTTAATTATTGATGTTGGAAAACAAGGCGGTAATAAAAAATCGTATCAACAAAAAGATATTAATAACCTGCTTATACAATTTGCGCAGTTGTATGAAAAAGTAGTGCGGCTAAAAGGTGGCGACATTGCTTTCTTTTCTAATGTTTATGATGAATTGCAAACACTTGCAGAAAATAATATTTTGTATGAAATTGTTCCTGGTATAACGGCAGCTTCGGGCGCATCAGCTTATACCGGCGTGCCGCTAACTGCACGCGGTTATGCAAGCGGTGTAAAGTTTCTTACTTTTTATAAAAACACAATTTTTAATGATAAAACATGGAAACAATTTGCAGCTTTCGAAGAAACACTTGTGTTTTATATGAGTAGCAATAATCTTATTTTAATTGTTGAGAAATTGTTGCATGCAGGTGCATACGAAAATATTCCTTTTATTGTAGTTGAGCAGGCAACAACACCAAATCAAAATGTACAATCATTCACATTAAAAGCTTTTGCAGAAAATCCTGAAGAAAATTTTAAAAGTCCTTCTATTGTAATTATGGGAAAAGTTGCGGGTTTGCATAAATCATTTTCTTGGTTTGAAAATAAACGTGATTCTACACAAACGTATTTCCGCAATGTTGAAGATGAAAATAACTACCTGAAAATAAAATCATTCATTAGTCAAAAAAATATTGAGCATGTTAACCGAACAAAAACTTCAATCATTTAAAAATATAATACAGGAATCATCAAGAGATGAAATTATCTGGATGAGCGGATTTCTTGCAGGTGTTTCAGAAAAAAATTCTACTGCAATTGTTCCACCTGCTGCTATTAAAAATAAT
>CAXSDU010000034.1:0-15675 GCA_964236165.1 uncultured Parafilimonas sp.
CCCTAGTAATCCCTTTTTGCACACAATGATGCCGCTTGCAATACCTGAATCCTCCATGATTTGGGCAAGCTTCATAACGATATCCTTGTTTACTTTTTTCTTAGAATATTTGCATTCAATCGCTGTAAGCAATTGTCGTGCACCATCGAACTGTTCAGTCAGCACGTCTACCTGATGCTGGACTCCGGATTTCCCTTTTATTTTACAATTGCGTCCATAACCTTTGATCTTGATTCCATATTGTGCACCGATGGTCTCATATATGTATTTGGTAATGGCTTCATATTCTTCCCAGTCGAGTTTATTTTTATCGGACATATTTTCAGATTGATCTTTCGGCAATGGAAAATAATTAAAACGAATAAATATTTCTAATACGGACAAAGGTTCATAGATACATTGTTTCATAAACATTATAAAATATCGATAGGTTAACCACCACAGGCAAGACCTGTTATTGCTTACTTATGACATTTGCTTACGGTACTTGTCTATCAATATTCATATTATTTCTGGATTGCCATAGCTCTTTTATCTTGTAAGCTGCTTCTTCCGATGTGATTCGAATATACCTGTAAAAGTCTTTTGTGTTTTTGTGCCCGCTGATTTTCATAATTAATTCCACTGGCGTACCATCGATAAATTCATTTGTGCAGAATGAACGCCGGGCGGTGTGAGAAGTTATCCATTCATATTTTGGTTTTGCAACTTCAATATTTTTATTTCCTTTTTTATAAGAGAACTTAACAGGTTGATTAATGCCTGCTAATCTTCCCACCGTTTTAATATGCCTGTTGAATTCAGGATTAGTAAGGCACTTCAACTTGTCTTTAAATTGCCTTGTAAAAATCATTTTAGCTTCTTCACGTAAAGGAATTACAACCCAATGATCGGATTTAGTTTGCTTTTTATACAGCATATCCCGTTTTAAATCTTCTGGTTGCAAGGTTGAAAAATCAGAAAACCGTAAACCAGTTAAACAGCCAAGTACAAACAAATCTCTATATTCACCGAGATAAGGAAAGGCTGATAAATCTGTATGATAGATGTCTGCAATTTCCTGGTGCGTGAGATAGATAGCATCACTTTCTTCTTCTGTTATTTTAAAATCACTTAAATCAATAGCTGGCACTATTTTTCTTTTTACACGGTCTTTTATAAAAACTCTGAAATGTTTAATTGTTTTACCAATCGTATTCATTTTTAAACCCACCAGCTGGCTCTTTCTACGCACATGAATATGATGAAAGGTTAAATAGTAAACAAATGCTTCATAAAAAGAGAAATCCAAGTCATCGAAAGTTATTTTTTTACACCTGTATTTTTCAAATGCAAGAAGATGGGCTTTTATATTTTTGTAAACGCAAAGCGTTGCTTTGCTAACTTTCAGTTCTTTGGATTTGATATAATCATCTAATTGATAATAAATGTCTTGTTTCTTTACTTGTTCCGCAGTGCTTAAAGCTACAGTGTTGGCTTTGATAGAATTTAAGGTGGAAACATCAAAATCTGAACGAAACGACTTCTTGACGAAACCTCCCTTGTTTAAAATTTGATTGTTGATAGCGAACGTCACCAGGTCTTCGGCGATGCGGGTAAGCCTAACTAATTCTTCATTTAGTCTTTGACTATTGCCATAAGCTTGTGGAAGCTTACTTGAAACACAACGCTGTTTTACACTCCAATAGTTAGATGGAATACGAATGCCTGTGTTTAACAGGGTTCTATTGCTTGCACTGAAGCAATATTGAAGGAAAATAGTAGATGTGCCATCACGGAGTGTCTTGTTGGCACTGCAAATTGGTTTAATAGGTAATAACATAATTTGGTCGATTTTTTAGTCGATTAAAAAAGGATCAACCTGAATTAAAGATAGAAAGCTTTCAAAACCTAAAACGTTGCAAAAGACTGAAAATGAACCTACTGAAAGTAAAGAGCGGTAAAAATAAAAAAGGATTACAAGTATGTAATCCTTTGATAAGCGGACCGGACGGGAACGTTCTAACGTTTACAAGTCCTTGTCACACAATATATTTTTTCAAATTCATTTTGTAAAATGTCCTAATAAATACCTTAGTTAAACACCAATAACTTCAATATCAAAATTAGTAATAGTTTATTGCACAGCCAAAACAAGTCTTTTAAAATAAATCACAATAAGCAGTTATGTTATAGTAATGGTTTAAGCAATGAGGTTTGCTTGCAAATCGTGTCCAATGTTTGTATTTATGAACGCAACCATTTCTGCCAAAGTCTTCTTCTAATAAATATACTCATAAACGATCGCAGCAAATAATTAAAATACAAGAATTTAATAATAGCAGATTTTTATATAAATGTTTTTAAACGCCTTTTGTTTCACAGAATACAACATGCGAAGTTGCTTCTTGAATCCACTGATAAATCAATTGGCGAAATAGCAGCCTTAACGGTTATGATACCGTTGCTGGTTTGTACATGCGTTTAGAAGAGAATTTGGATTAATACCAATATAAAGATGTATTTGTTTAAGCGAAAGCATAATAATTAAGCCGCAAGAAAAAGTGAATACTATTTTCCATAAAGACGATTAAAAGTATCAAAAGTCTTAAAATGAATTATCAATCTTTAAAACCTACTTTAAATTAGGTATCTCGTATATTTTGTTTGATTTAACTATTGGTTGATCTTTTTAAAGATTGCATAAACTGCATAGGTGATTTTCCATATTCTTTTTTGAAGGCACGCGAAAAATTTGAGTTGCTTTGCATACCGATTCTATCTACAACATCACCAATAGAAACATCTTCGTGCGTCATGAGATGGATGGCTTTTTTTAAGCGTACGGTTCTTATAAATTCACCAACTGACTGATCTGATACGCTTTTAATCTTTTGATAAAGTTTGGTGCGGCTAATGTGCATCTGTTTACATAAGAATTCAACATCAAGATTAATATCTTCCATATTTTCTTCGATGACATTTAAAAGTTCGCGTAAAAAATCTTTGTCTTTTTCAGATTGAACAAGCTCGGTAGCTTCTGAAAGATAATTACTGGTATACCGCTTTTTTAGTTTTTCGTTTTGTTCGAAAATGTTATGTACAGTTAACACCAATAAATCAATGCTCAATGGCTTTGCAAAATAAAAATCAGCACCGGATTCCATTCCTTCGATCTTTGTATCCAACGCATCTTTCGCCGATAAAATAATAAAAGGAATATGGCTTGTTTCAAAACTTTCTTTTACCAGCTTACAAAGTTCTATGCCGTTCATTCCGGGCATCATTACATCGCTTATAATTAAATCGGGAATTTTTTCTTTTGCTAAATCGACAGCAGCATTTCCATTTTCCGCTTCATATATAAAATAGTGCTCTTCAAGTGATTGTTTTAAAAATAAACGCAGTTCAAAATTGTCATCAACAATAAGAATATGTTTGTTGATTTTAGCAGCACTATTCGAACCATTTTCATTAGCAGGTAATAAAAGTAAAGTAGAATTGTCTACGGCTTCAAGCTGAGCTTCCTGTTCAATATTTGATGTGGCTTTTTCTGTTGCGTTATAATTCTCTTCGCCCAAAGGAATACCGATAATTATTTCAGTTCCTTTATACCTTTCGCTATAGACGTAAATATTACCTTTATGTAACTGGGTAAGGCTTTTAACGAGTGCTAAACCCACACCTGAACCAAGATGATTTCTGCTAATGCGAAAATACCGGTCGAAAATTTTTGTGATAGATTCATTTGATATGCCAATTCCCGTATCAGCCACACGGAAATAAATATACCTTTTCGCCTGATAGCTTTCGTTTAATAACTCAAAGCCAGCACTAAAAGATGGTTTAAAATTTTCGAAATCAAAAAATACTTCAAAAGTTATTTCACCATTTAAATTAGTATATTTAAAAGCATTGCTTAAAAGGTTGAAAAGAATTTTCTCAAGAACCTGAATATCAAATACACCTGCCAATATGTTTTTATTATTTTGCCGGGTGTTGTTAATAAAACTGAAGTTAATATCCTTACTTATGGAAAGGTCTTTAAATTCAAGAGACAGGTCTTCACAGAATTGATTTATTATTAATGGGCGAACCTGTAGCTTAATAACACTATCTGCCACTTTTTTAAAATTCATCAGTTCGCTGATAAGGTTCATTAATCTTTTTGCATTGCGCAGCATTAATTGGTAAGAACTATTTAAAACAGCATCTTTGTTTTGATTTATCAATCGTTCCAAAGGACCTAATATCAGCGTAAGTGGCGTTCGAAATTCATGAGATATATTAGTAAAAAAACCCAACTGTTGCTGGTAGAGTTCTTCGCGATGCTTATGCATTTCTTCCCTTTTTTCCTCGTTCACTCTGCGAACCTCAAGTTCTCTTTTGAGGCGATACCATCTTGCCTGGTAAATATAAATTCCCAAAAGAAATGAAATAACCAATAAAGCATAAACTACTTTTGTTATCTCAGACTTCCACCATGGTGGTGTAATAACAATGTTTGTTTCAGCCCGCTTGTTGCTCCATATTCCGTCGTTATTTGTTGCTTCAACGATAAATTTATAACTCCTGTACTCAAGATTACTATATGCTGCGCTTGGATGATTGCCATCAGTATATTTCCAAGCTTTATCAAAACCAATAAGTTTATAACGGTATTTGCATTTTAACGGGTTGGCAAAATGCATAGCAGAGAAGGAGATAACAAAATTATTTTGCTGATAATTAAGATTTATTTTTTTTGAATAGTTGATAGTTTGAGTTAGAAAGTTGCCGGATGAATCAAAAATACCATATTGCGGTTGCTGGTTATTAATTAAGATGTCAGTTAAAACCGGCTTTGCTTCAATGGTATTAATTTTTATTTTGTTGGGATAAAAATAATTAAGCCCGTTTATACCTCCGAAATAGAGGCGTCCATCAGCGTCTTTGCAGGAAGCATTCACTTTAAAACTATTACCCTGTAAGCCATCATTCTTATCATATCTGATTAACGAGCCGGTCTTTGGATTCAAACACTCCAGCCCGTTACCACCCATCCAGATATTTCCCTCATTGTCAATCTCCATACTTTCCACATCATTAAAAACCCCATAATTGCTTCCGTATGTTTTAATGGTATAGGAATTATTTTTTGTTTGAAATGAAAGCTTATCCAACCCTCCGCCAATAGTTCCTATCCAATAAGTGCTGTCATTTTGCATACAGACCGGATATGTATAATTTGAGCTCAAAGAATTGCGCTTGGGCGATGCCTGGTAGCTAAAAGTTTGGATTATGTTTCCTTCAGCATCAACAATTATCTGCTTTAATCCATGTGTACTTGAAATAAACAACTGTGGTTTCTTTTTATCAGCAAGAATAAAGTAGCCTTCGCCATAGTATTTTACATGGTAATAATTTTGTTTATCCTTCCATATAACTCCAAACCGGTCTGTATGATTACCAAACCAGATATTTCCGAAATAATCTTTTACGATTACATCAATTATGTAAGCTGGAAATTTATCGTAACCGGCAGGTTTCCATAGTTCTTTTTTATTTGGTTTTAATATCTCAATTCCCTTGGCACTTCCTATCCATAAATTATTATCATTATCCAATGCAAGCGCAGTTATCACGTCATTTTTTAATTTAACAGGGGAATTGTAGGTATTATAATAGGTGAAAGTTTGCGTATTTAGATTGTATTGATTCAGGCCGTTTGCTGTTGTGCCAATCCAAAGGTTGTTGCCTTCTGCTAACACCGAACGGATATGATTTCCGCTTAGCGAATTGGAAATTTCGGGGTTGTGCTGAAGTGTATAAAACAATTTTTGATTCAGGTCGCAATAATTCACCCCGCCTCCGAACGTGCACACCCATAAACATTGAGAGCGGTCAATAAATATGGTAGATAGAGAGTTTGAATTTAAGCTGTGCAACGAGCTTTTTTTATTTATTGCCTGCACAAAATTCAGGTTTTTGTCAAGCTTTAATAAATCTGTGCCTGTATTTATCCAATAGTTTAAGTTAACATCTTGGGTTATATTTTTAATATAAGAATAATCGGCACAATCGTATTGCTTTATTATACTTAAAGTTTCGTTTGATGCAGGATTTTCTGATCTTGATTGAAAGTTTACAAGACAAATCTTGTTACCAGTTGTTAGCAACAGCTTATTCCATTTATCTATATAAATTTTTGAAAAATTTTTATAAGGTAATCTGGTTATATTTATTTTATGAAGTTTTCTGTCTCTATCAATGACCCAAACGCCTTGATTACTTGATAAATATAGCAATCCGTCTTTGGCAGGCGTCATATCTGTAAATTGAACGCCTCGTGGTAAATTTAGATTTTGTTTCTCAATAGAATTTTGTTTAATTAAGTAAAGCATTATCCGATTCCCTGCCAGACAGTATATAAAATTTCCATCCGGTTTGAACAACTTGCTAAAAACAGCATCTTTTGTTATGCTAGGATCTTTAAAATCAGTGTATTTTTCCAACTTTGTATTGAAGCACTGCAATCCATTTTCGGTACTTAGCCAGATATTCCCGGATTGATCAGAGTAAAGGCAAATAATGCGATTCTTAAATGCATTATTTAATGGATCATTATTATTATAATATTTTTTAATTGAGTAACCGTCGTAGCGATCAAGCCCAAAATAAGTGGCTATCCAAATAAAACCTTGTTCATCTTGCACAATATCATTTGCATCCGTATGAGATAATCCTTCATCAACCGTTAGGTAATTGAATTTGTAGGAATACGGCTGGCAAAAGCAGGCGGTTGCACAAAAACTGACTAATATTAGAAGTAGCAAACTTTTCATCGCAATCCTTAGGCTCCGCAAAATAAAGAAATTGAAATTATTATATTGAATAGTCGGTCTTCATAATAAAAGCCTCTTTATAAAGACAACATTTTTAATCAATAATAACTATTGGGCTCGTAAATGTACAGATTGTAAAGAAAAATGGATAATCCGTCCAGCATCAGACACTGATTAATGAGAATTTTGACTGGTAGTCAAGAGTAGTTGAACGAATCCATGCTGTGCATATAAACTAACAAAACATACCTAATGTCTGTAAACATGTTTGAAACTCAGCATGATTGTTTAGTATGTATTGCAATGCTCAAATTCGCCCTGCTATTCACTTAATAAGTAAAAACTATTTTCAAATAAAGATTACCAATAAACAAACTATGCCATTATGAAAAAACAAATCTACACTCAATGTTTAAGCAGTTTATTATTATCCGGTTACCGGATAAATCTTTTTTTTAAACAATTTGTCTTATTCCTCGCATTATTTTTTTTCAGTGTTGAGATAAACGCACAGAGCAAAATTCATATCACCGGGGTTGTAAAAGACGAAAAAGCAAATGCATCAGCAAATGCGAGCATTACAATAAAAGGTACAACCACAGGCACGATAACAGATTCAAGCGGTGCTTTTTCATTAGACGTACCGAATCGAAATTCTGTTTTGCAGGTTGCTATTGTAGGTTATCAATCCCAGGAAATATTAGTTGGAAGCAAAACTAATTTTCTTATTAACCTTGCCGACGCCAAAAGCCAATTAAATGATGTAGTAGTTGTTGGTTATGGCACACAAAGAAAGGTAACTGTTACCGGGGCCGTTTCTACGGTTAGGGGCAGCGAACTTGAACAAACACCTACAGTTAATTTATCAAATTCGTTGGTAGGCCGTTTATCCGGTATTAGTGCTGTACAGGCATCAGGCGAACCAGGTTATGATGGTTCAAACATACGTATTAGAGGTACTAATACATTTGGAAATACATCTGCATTGATTGTGGTAGATGGCGTGCCTGATGTAGCCGGTGGTTTAGAAAGAATAAATCCTGCCGATGTAGAAAGCGTTTCCATTTTAAAGGATGCATCTTCAGCAATTTATGGGGCTAGAGCAGCTAACGGTGTAATATTGATAACAACTAAAAGGGGGAAAGCAGGTAAGCCGCAGCTTTCCTATAATTACAATCATGGATGGGCGCAGCCGACACGTGTGGCAGATATGGCAGATGCCGTTGAATATGCAGAAATGAACAACTCAACTACAATCTATGATGGCGTTCCACCTGCAGAATGGGCTGCAGCTGAAGCAGCTTTCAACGCCACTGGAAGTTATACAACGCAGGCAGGCAACGTTGTTCGTGCTCCATTTCAACCCGGCGATGTAAAATTATACAAAGATGGAACCGATCCATGGGGTCATCCAAACACAGATTGGTTTAAAACAACACTTAAAACCTGGTCTCCGCAAGAACAGCATTCGTTACAGCTTAGGGGCGGTTCTGAAAATATAAAATATCTGGCTTCACTCGGTTATGAGAATCAAGACGGATATTATAAAAATTCTGCTACTGGTTATAAGCAATATGATATGCGTATTAACCTGGATGCAAAAGTGAATAAATATATTACAACGAGTATAGATTTAACAGCGCGTGAAGAGTATCGTCATTTTCCTACACAAGGCGCTGGCGATATCTTTAGAATGCTGCAGCGCGGAAGGCCGACTGATCCCGAAGTTTGGCCTAACGGATTACCAGGACCAGATATAGAGAATGGTCAAAATCCGATTGTAATTACCACCAATCAAACAGGCTATGATGATGATAAAAGAGATTACTACCAGGTAAATGGAAGAGTAGAATTTCTGATACCTGGTGTGCAGGGTTTAAAGATAACAGGTACGGCTACTGTTGATAAAGAAATTCAGCGTACAAAAAACTGGCAAACGCCTTGGTATCTTTATTTTTGGGATCATACAAGTTACGAAGCTGACAGCATAACACCCGTTCTAACAAAAAACCTGCGTTCCACTTTTACAAGTCCACAGCTTAGCCAGGCTGATTATAATTACTTAAATATCTTGACTTCAGCGTTTATTAATTATGATCGTAAAATAGGTCCGCATACAATTGCTTTGATGGCAGCAGTGACCAAAGAAACAGATAAAGAAGATGACTTTAATGCTTACCGAACCAATTTTATATCGCCTGCTCTTGACCAGTTATTTGCTGGCGGTACTGCAGGCCAACAGGTTGGTGGCGCTGGTTATAATCGTGCACGGTTAAGTTATTTCGGCCGGGCAGCGTATAATTATAAAGAAAAATATCTTGCTGAATTTTTATGGCGCGATGATGGTTCTTACCTTTTTCCAAAGGGACACCGTTTCGGTTTCTTTCCTGGAATACTGGCCGGTTGGAGAATTTCGGAAGAAGATTTTTTTAAGAATAACATCAAATTAATAAATAATTTAAAGCTAAGGGCTTCCTATGGTGAGTTGGGAAATGACCAGGTATATTATAATAATCAGCTACAAGAATATCAATTTTTGTCTACCTATGGATTCGGAGCTTACACTATAAATAATGCAGCATTTAAAACGCTGTATGAACAAGTTGTTCCTAATCCTGATTTTACATGGGAGGTAGCAAAGAATAGTGATGTTGGAATAGAAGGCAACTTGCTTAACAGCAGTATTAATTTTGAATTTGATTATTTTTATAACAAACGAGATCATATTTTATGGCGGAAATCCGGTTCCACTCCTCAAACTACGGGAATTACAAATCTTCTGCCTCCTACCAATATTGGAAAATCGGAAAACAAAGGCTATGATTTTACTGTTGGATATACAAAAAACAAACGTGATTTCAGGTATTCAGTCAGCTTTAATGGCCTATATGCAAAGAATAAAATATTATTTCAGGATGAACCCCCCGGCGCACCTGCATGGCAGTTAGCGACAGGACATCCATACAGCAGTGGCGGAGGTGGCGCTTACCTGCCTTATGTATATGATGGTGTTTTTAAAGATCAGGCAGAGATTGACAAAAACACTATTGATTACAGCGGCTTAACTCCAGCACTTAAACCCGGTGATATGAAATTTAAGGATATTAATGGCGATGGCAAAATTGATGGTGATGATCGCATAAGACTAAACAAAACTAACGAGCCAACTTTTACCGCCGGCCTTAATATAAATGTTGGTTATAAAGATTTCGATTTGTCAATACTATTCCAGGGTGCAACAGGCGGTTTGCAGTATGTGTTTACTGGCGAATCTGGCGATATTGGAAACTATCTTCAATTCTCTCATGACCATCAGTGGACAATTGATAATCCAAGCAGCGTTGATCCACGGATAGCAAATAGGGGCAACACTTATTACTCAGGCAACAATACTTACTATTTAAGAAACAGCAATTACCTGCGCTTAAAAAATATTGAGATTGGCTATAACTTACCCGAAAAATTTGGCAGCAAGGCCGGCATTCACGCTTTTCGTGTTTATGTAAATGCGCTTAACCTTGCAACATGGGACAAGCTCAAAATATATGATCCGGAATCAACAAGTAGTGACGCTCACTATTATCCACAATCAAGAATACTTAATGCAGGTGCTCGTATAACCTTTTAAATAACTCAAAATGAAAAAAGTAGCAATATATAATATTTACGTTGTAGCAGTCTTGTCATGTTTATTAAATTCATGCAAGAGAGATTTTTTAGATACCACTCCTTTAACGTCTATATCCTCAGCTGTTACCTGGACTGATGGGTCTTTATCTGAGGCTTTTGTAACGAATATATATAACGGCCTGGGTAACGGTGGCTGGGATGAACAGGAATTAGCCTCCTTGAGTGACGAAGCTGTATTCGTGCATCCTGGTCGTGGTATTAATACTATTAATGAAGGCACCTTATCACCATCTAATTTAGGTTGGGTAGATAATACGTACGACTGGGGAAACATGTACAACTATATAAGATCATGCAACCTGGCATTAGAAAATTTAAAAACAGCCACTTTTAATGATGCCACGTTAAATGAGCGACTCCAGGGTGAAGCACACTTCCTTCGTGGTTATTATTACCAGCAATTACTCCGTTACTATGGGGGAATTCCTTTGGTTAGCCATTCTTATGGTTTGAGCGAAGATTACGGCGTTACAAGAAACACTTATGAAGAATGTATAAAATTTATTGTAAGTGACTGTGATAGCGCCGCTTTGTTACTTACTGGTAAAAACCTTGCATCAGGTCGTGCCACTCAGTTATCTGCGTTAGCATTAAAATCAAGAGTGCTTTTATATGCAGCGAGTGATTTGCATGATATACCAACAGCAAAAACAAAATCAAGTATCATAAGCAGTTTTGGTCATCCAGAATTGCTTGGTTATACAACCGGCGATCGTAAAACACGCTGGCAGGCGGCTCAAACTGCTGCGAAAACTGTATTAGATGCAGGGGGTGGTGGCTATATGCTTAATTTATCTGCTCCTTTAAGTGCACAAGCAGCACAGCAAGCTTACAGTTCAATAGCAATGGGTGGTGCAAGTAAAGCACCAGGATTAGATGCGGCAGCCTCTGTCGAACTGTTATTTGAGCGTCAGTTTTCGTCTGATCTCTATACTGGAGGTCCTGGCGGAGACGGTACCTCGGTAGGATTAGATAATGGTCCTAATGGATATCATAACTGGGCTGGAAATGTACCTATTCAGGAATTGGTAGATGATTATGAAATGATGGATGGAACAAAATTTAGCTGGTCAAATCCAAGTGAAGCCGCTTCACCTTATGTTAATCGTGATCCGCGATTTTATGCATCCATTTTATATGACGGCGCAGGTTGGAAACCACGCGATAAAATTTCAGGTAACGTTGATCCATACAACCAGATTCAAACAGGTTCTTACGAATCCTCTTCTGGTGGAAGCCTTATAGCTGGCCTTGATACCAGGCAAAGTGAAATTGAAAACTGGAATGCATCGTGGTCAGGTTATTACATGCGTAAGTTCATAGACCCTGATCCTAATGTAGTTGACAATAATACAAGACAATATATACCCTATCCTTTTTTCCGTTATACTGAAGCGGTACTTAATTATATTGAAGCATCCATTGAATTGGGGCAGGAGAATGAAGCACGAACATATTTAAATAAAATTCGGTTTCGTGCAGGAATGCCTGCCATTACATTAACTGGTGACGCTTTAAAACAGGAATATAGGAATGAGCGAAGGGTGGAAATGGTATTTGAAGAACAGCGTTACCATGATGCCCGCAGATGGATGATAGCGCCACAAACATTGGGACGGAAACTGGAATTTATAAATGTTACCGGAATGCTTAAAACAGGTGCAACCGCACCTGCGACATATCATTATGATCCGTCTGTTTACAATTATCATTATGTTACTTTTAATGATAATTCTCTTGAAAACCGTACCTGGTTAGATAAAATGTATTTCAGGCCAATTAGCCGTGATGAAATAAACAGAAATAGTAAGCTCATCCAGAACCCCGGTTACGAATAAGTATCTGAATTAATTCTACTTTTGAATCTATACCATTGTTGGAAGTGGTATAGATTTTTTCTTTATAAACTTTATTAATTGCTTTGTTAAGAACCTTTTTTTCATTTAGCTTATGCATTGCCTTTTTGTATTTTTCTTTTTCATGTAATACAAAAACTTCTATCCATAACAAAATTGCTCCATCGAATACACTTTTCAAACTATTACCGGTATCATATACAAACGTCGATTTCAGTAATGCACTTACTGAAGGCATTAATACCAACGTATTATTGTATGAATATTTTTATAATGGAGGCGGCGTAGCAATAGGCGATGTAAATAACGATGGACTACAGGACATTTATTTTTCAGGTAATATGGTGGATAACAAGCTGTACCTTAACAAGGGGCACATGCAGTTCGAAGATATTACCACTGCTGCGCATGTTGCGGGAAGACTTGGTCCATGGAAAACAGGTGTTTCAATGGTTGACATAAATGGTGATGGCAAAATGGACATTTATGTTTGCCATTCAGGAAATCTTCGCGGTGAAAAAAGAATGAATGAATTGTTCATAAATAATGGTAACGACGCGCATGGCATTCCGCAATTTACTGAGCAGGCAAAGCAATATGGTTTGGCAGATACCGGTTACAGTACTCAAGCATATTTTTTTGATTATGACAGGGATGGAGACCTTGATATGCTTTTACTGCATCATAATCCACGCAATCTGCCGGTACTAGATTCAGCCGTTACAGCGGTACTAATGAAAAAGCCTGATACTGCAATAGGACTTAGATTATTCAGGAACGATAAAAATCATTTTAAAGATATTACTGCATCTGCTAATATTAACAGCAGCATTTTGAGCTATGGACTTAGTGCCGGAATTGCTGATATAAACTCTGATGGATGGCCTGATTTTTATATATCAAACGATTATGGCGTACCTGATTATTTATACATTAACAATAAAAATGGCACATTTACCAATCAACTGCAAAATTGTTTAGGGCATATCTCTCAATTTTCTATGGGCGACGCGGTAGCTGATATCAATAACGATGCACTGCCCGATATTTTTACCCTTGATATGTTACCTGAAGACAACCACAGGCAAAAGTTATTATTTGCGCCTGATAATTATGGAAAGTTTGATGCTCTGGTTAAATCAGGTTTCTATTATCAGTATATGCGAAATATGCTGCATGTAAATAATGGTAATAATACATTTAGTGAAGTAGGGCAATTAGCCGGCGTATCAAATACCGATTGGAGTTGGTCGCCACTTTTTGCTGATTTAAATAATGACGGATGGAAAGATTTGTTTGTAACAAACGGTTACCTGCGTGATTATACTAACATGGATTTTGTTATGTATATGAATGGCATTACTCAAACCAGGCAACACTTAACACGCGAAGATGTATTGGACATTTTACAGCAAATGCCGGCAAGCAATGTTATTAATTACATCTTTAAAAATAATGGCAACCTTACATTCAGCAATGCAGACAGCAGTTGGGGCATAAATATTCCATCAAACAGCAATGGTGCTGCTTACGCTGACCTTGATAATGACGGCGATCTTGACCTTATTGTAAACAACATAAATGCGCCGGCATTTATTTATCAGAATGAAGAAAACGCAAAACCACATAATCATTATCTTGAAATAAAGCTTCGGGGAAATGGAAAAAATACAGATGGTATTGGAACCAAGCTCACAATCTACTCAAAAAATAAAAAACAATATCTTGAACAGATGCCATGCCGCGGATATCAATCTTCTGTATCGCCGGTATTGCATTTTGGTTTGGGAGAAGATTCAATAATAGATTCACTTCAGGTAGTTTGGCAAAGTGGCAAACAGCAATTACTTACTAATATTAAAACCAACCAGTTGCTAAGTGTTCAGGAAAAAAATGCAACGGATATTTATTCAATACCTAAACGTATTAAAACTTTATTTACTGAAGTAAAATCACCAATAAATTATCACGATGCAACTACTGATGTAAATGATTTTAAACGGCAAACATTACTCACAAGTACGCTTTCTTTTCCAGGGCCTTGCCTTGCAAAGGCAGACGTAAACGGTGATGGTTTGCAAGATGTTTTTGTAAGTGGCGGCGACGGACAGGCAGGTGCTATATATATAAATGAAAAGAATGGCTCATTTATAAAAAAATCAGAACCGGCTTTTGAAACAGATAAGCAAAGTGAAGATGCTGATGCGGTATTTTTTGATGCGAATGGCGATGGTTTTATTGACCTGTATGTTGTGAGCGGCGGCTATGGTAATTATGCACCGGATGATTCATTGCTTCAAGACAGGCTTTATCTTAATGACGGCGAAGGCAATTTTACAAAATCTTTTGATGCTTTACCTGTTATGCATGTAAGCAAAAGTTGCGCAAGAGTGGCTGATATCAATGGTGATGGTTATCCTGATATTTTTGTTGGCGGAAGAGTTATACCCGGTAATTATCCAGAAACACCAGAAAGCTATTTATTGATAAATGATGGTAAAGGACATTTTAAAGATGAAATATCAGAGCGTGCACCTTCACTGCAAAAAGCCGGGATGGTAACAGATGTTGCATGGATAGATTTGAACGGTGATAATAAAAAAGATTTAGTAGTTGTTGGTGAATGGATGCCGGTTTCAGTTTACATCAACAACAATGGAAAATTAGAAAATAAAACGAAGGATTATTTTGATAAAGAATACAGAGGCTGGTGGAATAAATTGATGGTTGGTGATTTTAATAAAGATGGAAAGCCAGATTTAATTATTGGCAATCTTGGTTTAAATAGCCAGTGCACAGCAACAGATAAACAACCGGCAGAATTGTATTATAAGGATTTTGATGGGAACGGTACCATAGACCCAATACTTTGTTTTTATATACAAGGTAAAAGCTATCCATACATATCAAGAGATGAATTGATAACACAGTTAAGCGCCATGCATAAAAAGTTTGAAGATTATAAAAGTTATGCCGATGCAACTATTACTGATTTATTTGCAGAAAATGATTTAAAAACTGCCGGCCATTTTAAAGCTAATTATTTAAAAACAGCGCTTTTTGAAAGCAATGTAAATGGTAAATTTATAGAGAAACAATTGCCACTTGAGGCGCAGTTCTCACCTGTGTTTACTATAACAAATATTGATTATGATAAAGATGGCAATGAAGATATTTTACTTTGCGGCAATGTAAATCACGCAAGGTTACGTTTCGGTAAATATGATGCTAATTACGGAACATTATTCCATAATAATGGCAAAGGAAATTTTAGTTATGTAAATCAACAGCAATCAGGATTTAATTTAAAAGGAGATGTAAGAAGC
>CAXSDU010000034.1:15685-32086 GCA_964236165.1 uncultured Parafilimonas sp.
ATAGATGTCAATAACACTTTATTATTCGGGATAAATCAAAGCGATATCAAAGCTTATAGATAAGCGCTTATTGGATATCTTCTAATTCTTGCAGCCGTGCATAAATTTCTATCATAGCTGCCTGGTCAATCAGGCGCTTACTTGAATTAGGCCCCAGCATATTATCAGCATCACGCTCCGTGTTCCAAATTGCATCAGCATCCTGCTGATAAAAATCTATCCATGATTTGTTTTTATCAATTTTGTACAACGCTTCATAACCGCGCAGCATTACTGCATTAAACCAGTAATTACCGTTAGGCAAACGACCATTTTTAAAAAATTCTTTACGCCCGGCTTCAGCAATGCGTTGCGCTTCTGAAAGATATTTTTTGTCTTTAGTGATTTGGTATAACAAAACATTTGACTGTAGCATGCTGCCTGTGTTATAAGTAAAAAGCGACTTGCTGATTTTAAGAGAACCGGTTTGAACGTTATCATAATAAGTGCCTTCCGGAGATTGCAAAAATTTATTAATCCACTGATAAACATCAAGTGCAGTTTGCAAATATTTGGGTTGATGAGTAACGTTATATAATTGCAATGACACTAATATACCCGGACCGTTTGAACAGGTATTTTTAGTTTTAAAGTCACCTTCTTTCCAATACATTCCACCGCCGGTAACTGTATCTAAACCGTGAAGCATAAACCGGCAAATCATTTCAGAAGTATCAAGATATTTCATGTGTTTATTGCGATTATAGGCATCAAGATAAGCAATGGCTATCCACTGATTATCATCGTAAAACCGGCTGCTTATTCGCTCTTTGATTACATAATCCTGGTAAGCAGGAAAAGGCGGTTTATCGCTATAATATTGGTTTATTGCCTGTTCAACAGGCTGCATGTATTTTTTATAAGGTTCCAAAACTTCCATTTCATTGCATGCCTGTATATAAGCGCATAAAGGCCACAACCATGAATGCGGATTCTCCATTTTTATGCTATCGTTTGTTTCGTAGTAAAGGTGTTTTGCGCTGTCGCGAAATTTATTATTTATTACTTCATAAAGTATTTTAATTCGTGCATTATAATCTGGCAGTTGAGCTTTAAGCCATGAAAAATTTATCATGAAAAACAAACTGAGCAAAATTATTTTATACTTTTTTTTCATGCTGCCGAGTATGTAGAAACAAAATGTATAACTGCATTTTTCTTAATAATTCGAAATGCAATTTGAGTTATGTAGATTTAAGCCTTCCGTAGAAACGGAAGGCGTTTGATTGCATATTAACTGCTTACTGCTTGTTATCATTAATAAATTCAGTATTATTCCATGAGTTGTAAATATTACAATAATTATTCTTTACTCTAATTTTTGCTTTCATACCCCGGTTAACAAAACATTTAATATACAGATCAAAAAAATCTGGTATTCTTCACATTTTCCTGGCAACAAAATATTATTAATGTTTGTGCTGTAACACAATCTGATAACTAAATGTTGAAGGTTTTGCATAAACACGACAAGTTTCTAATGGACGCGGCCCGCAGCCATTAGATCCAACACCTAATGTTTTATCACTAACACATAACACCGTTCCTTTGCTTTGAGGCAAGTCTATTTTATATTCAACAGGCTCCATTTCTTCATCACTGTAAGGAAGTGCAGAAACTTGCAATAGCGACGAATCTTCTTTCACCATAATTCCCAAACCTTCCGCAGAAGTTACATTTGCCCAGCGCACATCTTCATGATTGCCACACTCCATAGGTTTTTCATACGGTGTCATTTGCTCTTGTACGCTGCTTGAATAATGTCCCACATCAGAGCCTTGTTTACGGTCAGAATAATTTTCCATTGGTCCTCGGCCTAAATAATCAAATTCATTCAGGTCTTTATTCAAGAACATGCGTACTCCAAGCCTTGCCAGCACTACTTGAGGATCACTAAAGCTTACTGTATTTGCAGCATCAATTGTTCCGTTATTTTTTATAGTATACATCACTTCGTGATGAACAGTAAAATTTTGCTTGCCTGTTCCTGTTAAGCTTACTTTTATTTGAATTGCATTTAGTGAAAGTTGATTGGCTTTCACTTCATCGGTTGCCCAGCTAAGTTCTGTAATGCCCTTCTTTTCCCAATCTTCATACGCCCACATGTCATCTTTTTGATGTGGTGCACGCCACAAATGAAGCATCGGTCCGCCGTTTTGCTGTAAGATGTTATTGCCATTCTCTTCCATTTTAGAAAAGGTTCCTTTTTTCTTATCAAATTCAAGATTAAAGTCATCACCCGAAATTTTTATAACACTATCTGCATCATTTAAGGTGAGTTTGCCATATTGTTTTTGATCTTCTGCCGGGGGTATTGCCATTGGTAGCTCCAATTGTTGCGAAGCCACTTCAAACCCCTTTTTTGCCCACATGTTATCAGCCGTTAAATCAAATGAAATTCTGAGAAAATATTCTGCACCTGGCTTAGGCGTAAGTTTAAATGGAATTTTTATATCCTTATTTTCCTGTGGTTTAATTAAACCTGTTTCAAAGCTGCCGGATAGCATTGGGTTGCCGTCTTCGCTTATTTGCCATTTGCCAGTAAAGCCATCGAGACTAATAAACTGATAACGGTTTTTTATAGTGATGATTCCGTTTTTTAAATCTTTAGCAGTAATGCCAATCCATTGGTAAGCATGTTTGAGTTCAGGATAATGCGGCTTAAGTGATCTGTCTGAAAATACAACGCCTTTATGAATAAAATATTGATCATTTGGATATTCGCCAAAGCCACCACCATAAGCCGTTATAAGATGATTAGGATCGCGGTCATTATAAATTCCCTGGTCCTGCCATTCCCATATAGCACCGCCAAGCAGTTGTGGATATTTATCAAACAAATCATTATAAATATTTACAGAACCCATTGAATTAAACATAGCATGCGCGTACTCGCATAGATAAAATGGTTTTATTAATGTTTTATCATTCGCTTTCTTTTCCAGACTGTTTACATCCGTGTACATTTCGCTATCTATATCAGCAGGATTTTTATCACCGATGCCAAAGCCCTGGTAATGAGTTGGACGTGTTGAGTCAATATTTTTAATTATTATTAGTATTGCCCTGAAATTAGAGCCTCCGCTGCCGCACTCGTTGCCTAGCGACCAAATTATAACCGACGGATGATTTTTAAAGTTTTCTACATTGGCAACATTGCGGTCTATCAGTGCCGATTTAATCCTGGGCTCTTCATTAAATTCATCCCATGAACCATGACTTTCCAAATTCGCTTCAGCAACCAAATAAATTCCATATTCATCGCATAATTCATACCATCTCGGGTCATCAGAATAATGACAGGTGCGTACATGGTTGCAATTGGCTTGCTTTATCAAAATAATATCCTTTATCATTTCTTCTTCTGTAATGGCGTGGCCATCATCCGGCCAGTTTTCATGGCGGTTAACACCTTTTAATTTTATAGGTACGCCGTTTACCATAAACAACCGGCCTTTTATTTCAATTTGCCGGAAACCGGTACGGGAAGACAAAGTTTCTATATTCTTATTGCCATCATTTACCGTAAGCACAGTTGTATATAAATCCGGAGTTTCTGCTGTCCATTTTTTAGGATTATCAACAGCAAAACTTACTTCCACATTTACTTCTTCGCCAGGTTTTAATACCGGAATATTTTTCACAGCTTCAGCACCTTTTAGAGGCATTATTCCATCATAAAGCATTACTTTAAGCTGATGAGCACTTATCTCTTCATTGCTATAATTTTTGATTTTTGCGGAAACAATTAACTCTGCATTTCGATATTGTTTATCAAGAATAGTTTTAACGAAGTAGTCTCTAACATGTTCCTGCGAAGAACTCCATAAAGTAACATTGCGGAAGATGCCGCTTAAACGCCACATATCCTGGTCTTCAAGGTAACTGCCGGTTGTAAAGCGATATACTTCCACGGCTATCATGTTATTGCCGGGTTTTACATAAGCGCTTATATCAAATTCAGCGGCATTGCGGCTGTTAACGCTGTAACCAATTTTATTTCCATTCACCCAAAGAAAAAAACCTGCATCAACGCCATCAAATGTGACAAAAATGCGGCGGCCATCCCAATTTGCAGGCACTTCAAAATTTCTGCGGTAACTGCCTACAGGATTTCTTTCCTGGTAAGCAGTATATTTTACCGGTGGCGTGCTCATTACCTTTGGAAAATCTTTTTGAAATATATAAGTAAAGTTGCTATAATAAGGTGTTCCATAACCTTCAACCTGCCAATTGGAAGGCACATTAATATCCTTCCATCCGGAAACATCATAACCTGTTTTATAAAAATCAACCGGTCGTTTTTGCGGCCAATCAACCCAATTAAATTTCCATAAACCATTTAAGCTTTGGCAAAAAGAAGAAGCGTGGCGATTTGCAGTTAAAGCTTCTTTTAAAGAGCCATAAGGCATTAACGTAGCATGTGACGGCTCCTTGTTTATACCAATGCACTCAGGATTTTCAATTTCCTTAGGAACAAATGCAGTATCTGATTTTGAAAATAAATGATTGTCAACTTGTGGCTGTGCTGCGCTTATTATACAATTGAAAAGTAAAGGGATTAGTAAAACTGAATTTATGACTTTTTTTATAAATAAAGTTTGTTTCATGTAATTAATCAGGTCGTTTAAATAATGCAAAACACTATAAACTTAACTATTATAAATGGACGTAATGTTCATTTTTATTGTCATTAAATGTTTATTATTAAATATTAAGCATCAGTTTTTATTCTCAACTTTTATTTATAGATTGGTTTCCAGATACCGGCTGACGTATTCCAAATTCCTCTACCTCGGCAATATTCGTTCGTTAGTAGCAATTTTAGGACGACACATAGAATGATAAGTAACTTACTTGATAGTATACAAAATCTCATCACTCTAAGCCAGGCAGAGACAGCATCGTAACATCCTTATTCAAAGAAAAAACTTACAAAAAGGGAGATTTCTTTCTAGCAGAAGGACAGATTTGTAGACACGCTGGGTTTGTTACAAAGGGATTGATGCGTTGCTATATTAATCATGATGGAGAAGATAAAATATACGACTTCGCACAAAAAAAAATTTTTTATTTGCAACTATGAAAGTTTTATACCTGAAATACCCTCAATAAAAATTTTTCAGGCTTTAGAAGACTGTGAAATATTGCAAATCTCTCATGACGACCTGCAATTATTTTATTTCGTAAACCTGTTATTTGCAATTAATGCTTTTTTTGCCATCATTCCTGTGATCCCCTGCGCATACACCCTCTTTCCATTTTCTAAAACGACTAACTTTCAGTTAATATAAGTGCATTCGCACGTTAGAGTTTAACTAAATTCAAGGTAGAAAACGTTCCTTTTGCCTGTTGATATTTACTGCCAACAGCCAATGAGCCTAAATCAATAGGTGCAAAACCAATGTTCTTAATTATTTCGCTTACCTTAACTTTTGCTTGTTCATCGTCTCCGGAAATAAAAAGTACACGATGACCATTTTCCACTACCGGATCTGCCGCCAGCACTTTGGCGGGAAGTGTATTAAATGCTTTCACTATGTGGGCACCGGGAAAGTAATCCTGAACTACTTCGCTGGAAGCCCTGCCACCCAAATCCTCAACCTGATAATCAGGAGTGAAATGATTGGTAGCATCAATTACAATTTTGTCTTTCCAGTCTCTTATTTCAGCCAGGTTTTTAACCTTTGACCAGGGTAAAGCCAACAGTACAATATCAGCATCGGCAGCCTCAGCCGTCGTTACTGCTTTTGCTCCTTTCCCTAATTGCGAAATAGTTTCTTCCAATGTTTCAGGGCCCTTGCTATTACTAATAATAACAGGAACATTAATTTTTAGTAAATGTGCAGCAACAACTTTTCCTATATTGCCTGCTCCAATAATTCCGATTGTTTTCATGTTTTTTTAATTATAGTTATCGATTCTTTTAATGGCTTGCTTAATCATGCATTCAACGATTACACATCTATAACCATTCGCCCCATCCCATTCGTTTTATCCATCCTTCTCTATATGGTGTTTTTGTATCTGCATATTCTTGTTCCAGGTTATCGGTAACCCTGTTTACGGTGGTATAAAAAGGGTCTTGTACCCGGTTCCATCTCTACCAGTTCGGTTACTGCATCAGCTATTTCCTGCGGGTTCATTTTATATTCATCCATTTTTTTAAGCATAATCGAACCAAACTTTTGTATTTTCTCCAAAGCATCACCACAATAAGCTTCTGTTATTTCAGGGTGGTCAGCACTGTTTTCCGTTTTAGCATCCATGCCTGTTGGAAAGGCGCCAGGCTGAAGTGTTACCGTTTCAATTCCATGACTTTGTGACTCATAACGAATTGTTTCTGTGATGCCTTCAACTGCCCATTTTGATCCGTTGTACGGCGCCAGATAAGGTGCGGTAATTAAGCCCAAACCACTGGTGATATTAATGATTAGACCAGAACGGTGTTTACGCATAGAAGGCAGCACGGCAAGGATATTCCTTACGGAACCCCAAACGTTCACTTCAAAAATATTTTTCATTATTTCGATAGTTGTTGCTTCAAACAGCCCAAAACCGCTTACCCCTGCATTATTGACCAATACATCGATCTGCCCGTATTTTTTTAGTGTTGCTTCGACAGCAGCATTTACCGATTCTGTACCCGTAATTTCCATTTCAATCACTTCAATGTTAGGTACGGCACCCAATTCATGTGCGACATCGGCGTTCCCGGTTGTTATATTACGCATGGCAGCAATAACTTTGTGTTCCTTTTTTGCGAGGTCTAAAGCCATGAGCTTTCCGAAGCCGGAACTTGTTCCGGTTATTAAAATTGTTTTTAACATGTTTTTAAATTTTAATAGTGAAACCCTCATAATATCATGAAAGCAGTTCCTGCTCCAATCATTACAATTGTCTGTTCCCTTTACTTATTAATTGATCGTTGTTATTAATTTCTGAAGCGGCTTTCTTACTTTCTTAAGTTTGTAATTCCAGTCGTTCACTTCATCACGGTATCCCAATGCTAACAGTGTTGTGCTTCTTAACCCCTTTTCTTTTAATTGGAGAAATTCGTCTAACGCAGCAGGGTTAAAACCTTCCATTGATGATGCATCAATCCCTTCAAGTGCAGCAGTAAGAATTGCCACACCCAATGCAATTCCTGATTGTTTTGTCGCCTGACAAAATTGGGCTTCTTCACTTAATGCAAAGAAGTATTTTTTGGCAGCATTCTTCTGTCCTTCAACATCTCCGGCGGGTAAGTTTCGTTCCTGTGCTAAATAGTCAAACACTTTGTCAATTCTTTCTTCGGTATATTTATCCCATGCTGCAAAAACAAGCAGGTGAGACGCTTCCACCACCTGGTTTTGATTAAATGCAATGGGCAAAATTTTATTCTTTATTTCAGGGTTACTGATTACAAAAACTTCGTAAGGCTGCAATCCAAGTGAAGAAGGCGAAAGATGAATGGCTTCAATAATATTATTTATCGTACTTTCAGGAACGGTTCTGGTTATCATTCTTTTTGTCGCATAACGCCAGTTCATGGCTTCGTTTGTTGTCATCTCTTTGATTATTTAGTAATGCAAAATTGCATACAGAAGGCAGCCCTCTCCAATGACATTTGAAGGAAAAAAGCCTTGACAATTGTCAAGAACGGTCAATAAATGCTAATTACTTTTTTGTAGATTGACTTCTTACCCTGCTTAACGTTTCAGCAGATACGCCGAGGTAGGATGCAACCATATGCAGTGGTACACGATTGCTGATGGAAGGATATTTTAGAATAAAGTTATTGTACTTTTCTTCGGCAGAAAGAGATATGCTGACGTGAATCCGCTCCTGCAAAACCACAATATTTTTTTTAAGTGTTTCATTTACAAAATCATTAAAGGCAGGAATTGTCTTACGGATCATTTCAAAATCTTCTTCCTTAAGCAATAAGACTTCGCTGTCTTCGATAGCATCGATATTATATTTTGAAGGCAGACCCGAGTCCCTGCTTTCTCTGTCTCCAGTCCAATAATTTTCAGGGACAAACTGCATAATATGTTCCAGTCCTTTGTCGTCTACATAATAGTATCGCAGAAAACCTTTGCACACAAACGCATTAAACCGGCACACATCTCCTGACTGTAAAAGATATTGCCGTTTCCGAAGTTTTTTGAACGACGAAATGGATTTGATCAATTCATAATCCTGATTAGTTAAAGCGATCTTCTCTTCTAAATATTTTCGAAAAGTCTCAAACATTTATTAATAGCTGCTTGGTAAATTAGATTTATTCAGGTAAGCAAAAATAGGTGTTGATATATAAAGTATGCTGTTTGACTGACATACAACGAGGCATTTGAAATGAGCGAAGCTTCGTTGTATGAATTATGTAATTTTTTCATGCTGATGCCTGCAAAGCATTAAGAAAATTTAATCAAAAAAATATAATTGGGGTTGCTTAGTATATATACTTATAATAATAATTGTAAAATTTTACGCGCAATAATTTTCAAGCCTTACAGACATAACCTTACTCCATTTAAACATTCTCCTCGCTGTATAATTCATTGAGCTTTGCATTATGATTTTAAACAATCAAACAGCATTAAAAACAAACCAATGCTGGCAAGAACAATAAAAATTATACAGATGAAAAAGATTTCCATTTATGCGTTTGCAATCGCAAGTTTACTTACAACTAAAATAAATGCACAGCAGGGATTATTAGTAAGTGTAAAAGCAGCACCGCAATTCAGCTTCTTACAAAATAATGATGACAACGCTTCTAACTATGACCAGCGTGCAACCTTTAATGCCGGTTTTGGAATAGGCGCCGGTTATAATTTTACAAAGAATCTTGGAGCAGGTGCAGATGTGCTTTATTCTCTGCAGGGACAACGTTATACTTTAAATAATGTAAAGTTTTATCAGAAGAATGATTATATAAAAGTGCCTGTTTACTTCAGCTATAATTCTGATGCTGCAAAAACTATTTCCTTTATTGGAAAGGTTGGTCCGCAGGTTAGTTTTATTACTAACTCAAAGCTTGATGACAACAATGGCAACAAAATTAATGGTGATACAAAAAATCATTATAAAGATGTAACATTTGGCGGCATGGCTTCTGCAGGTGCTCAATATAAATTACAAAGTGATTTATACTTAACAGCAGCCGTACGTTTTGATTATGATTTTACTAATGCAGAAGATGATGCATATTCAGGCTATGTTTCAGGCAGGGCAAAAACATACAACTCAACATTAGGATTGGAAGTAGGATTAAAGTATATGCTTAAATAAGCTGTGCTTTAATAATTGATGATGAGGGGAGTTTATTCTCCCCTTTTTTTCTACGCTGATAAACTTTAATACAATGAAAACTCTATTAACATCATCTTATCACCAGGCAATGCAAACTGCTATTACTCTATTGTTAGTAATAATTGTGTTAGCAATTCCATCTGCAAGCTTTTCAGATATCAATTACTATAAAGCTTTGTTTGCAGGATACATTAAAATACTTTTTACAATCACCATCCCAAAAATTAATTACCATGTTAAGCACACTGATTGATAACAAAAATGAAAAAAAGAACCGCGTTGTTGCTGCTGCGGAAAAATTAATAAAAATAACAGGCATTGAAAATATTTCAATTGAAGATGTAGCTAATGAAATGGGTATTTCAAATAGTACAATCTATGAATTTTTTTGCAGCAAAGAACAGCTGATTGAAGCGATAATTGAAAAGAAAATAGACGATAAAAAGAAATTGCTGCAGCGGGTTAGAATGAATGCAGGTAATTCAATTGAACAGGTTTTTTTAGGATGGAATGCAGTAAGTGATTTTTTTCAAAGTATGAACAATGAAACACTCAACAAATTGAAAAGATATTATACACAATCGTTTAGGTTAGTGAATGAATTTAAAAATGTGTTCTTATATAATTATTTCAAGTTAAACATTGATACAGGTATCACACAGGATGTGTATAGACAGAATATTAAAACAGATTTGTTATCGCATTATTTAATTGAAATTCTTTCGGCGCCGTTTCAGAGAAGCAGGTTTGGCGCTGCGGAAACAGAAGACCAGTTGTTGAGTTATCATTTATATGGCATAGCAACTGAAAAAGGCATCAGGCTTGTAAGAAAATATAAAAATGAATTTTTGGCTTATACAAGTCCTTTTCAGTAATCTTTCATTGAATATCTATTTAAAACTGAATCTAAATCTATAGCGAATTCTTATACTCTTTAGGACTTAAGCCGGTTCGTCTTTTAAAAAATTTTGAAAAGAAAAACTGGTCGCTGAAATGCAATTCATCAGCAACCTGTGCAACAGAATAATATAGCTCGCCAAGCAGTATTTTTGCTTCTGCAATAACCATTTCATCAATGAATTCTCCGCAGGTTTTATTTGTAATTTCTTTTACAGTTTTGGTTAAATGTTTTGGTGTTACGAAAAGCGCATCAGCATAAAACTGCACACTCCTCTCTTCTTTAAAATGTGCAGATAACTGCTTTAAAAAGTTTAATAAAATATCTTCTTTGCGTGAAACTCGGTGCTTATCATTTCCCCGGTATTTAATAGCAATAGCTGCCACTTCAAGCATAAAAAGATTAAAGCCATGGTTTATCATTTCTTCTCTAAACGGATGTTCATTATTATCAGCAACATTTTTAAGATAAAGCATTTGGTGATAAAGATTTTGCGCTTCTGTTTCTGTCAATAAAAACAAAGGTTCACTTTGCACAGATAAAAAACCAAGCGCATCAGCATGTCTTTTATGCAGCATAGATGCAGCGAAAAAATCATGTGTAAAACCCATGCTGATTGTAGGTAAATTTTCAGCCTGTTTTATTGAATGAATAATGCCCGGGATAATAATAAACAGCGAATTTTTTGGAACTTTATAATCAATAAGATTATACTTCATTTCTAAAGATTCTTCAAGATTAAGATGCATTGCAAAATGAGAAGAACGTGCTGGTTGCAGCATCTTTTCTTTAAGCGTTATTTCATTATTGGTATATATAAAGAAATCATTGTTTTGCATTTTTTCACCGGCATCAGCATGAACTTCTGCAATGTTATAAGTGTGTATGGAAGTTGCCGGCGTATTCATTTTAAAGAACCAACAATTGTATTTGCGGAAGAAATGTTATGAACCTTATATCTCTGTAAAAAATGTCTTAATCAGATAAATAATTAATCTATACCTGTTGTAAGAATTGCTTTGGAAAAGATTGAATTGCCATTGCTGTATTATAACTTTCTGTATGATAAAGATTCATTATCTCGTTACTTATTGTTTCAGGACTTTTAGCAACAGGTCCACCAGGAGTTTTTGAAGTTTCATTACATGATGATAAATCCTGAGCCCAAAGATGATAGTATCTTATATTATTCCGATGTGCCTCTTCTGCAAATATTTTTGACATTTCCATCCTCGTAGAAAAAGCGACTCTCGCCAATGCACATGATTTAAGGTTCTCGAAAAAACGGCTGTCGGTTATATGCACAAACATACCGTTAGTATTTCCCTTCATCATATTAAGCACAATGCGTGCACCCATAAAAAAAGGAACCATGCCTGTTTCCATCATGTTGTTCCATTCATCTATGCTGGCTTCGGTAAGTTTTTTTTGTCCGCTTGAAAATTGCGGTATCTGAACAGCGATATCAATCTTTCCAAATTTATCGGTGATTGTTTCGCAGGTCTCTATCACTTTATCAAAATCATTTACATCTATCAATAAAGAAATAAAATTTTTATGCTGACTAATGTCTTTAAAAGACTTAACCATATCAACCTGCCGAAGACTTTTCGCAGGATAAATCACAGTCGCCATTTCCTGCAAAAAAGAATGAATAATTCCCATGCTTAGATCACTTACATCACCGGAAATCAAAACCACTTTGCCTTTAAAAAACTTTTCCATGTATATGTTTATTAAGATATAAAGTTAAATGATTAAACCAAGCCGTCGAATGTCATAAAGCCACATTAAAATGTTATATCACTTAATTAAATTCCATTTATTGAATTAATACGAATAAGATTCGCGACAGAAGCTCATTAATGAAGAGCCGTTAAAGAATACTTTAAATTTTCATATTGCATCAGGTCAATCTTTATAGAACCAACTGTAATCGGGCTTTCAATACGAACCGGTATATGATTCTGGTCATCAGTTATCCAGATAGTCATTTTTTCACCGCCATTAAAAACACCATCTTTTAATACCAGCGGCTTTAATTTGATTGTATTGAATTTGCCATACCTGGTTTTAATCGTTTCCTTTCCTACGTAATTAATATACATATTATAAACCTTATCGCCGAGAAACATATTGAAAGCTATTTTATCTCCCGGCTTATACTGACTATAATCAATATTTCGTGTATAATACATAGTGCTTACAACATCCTGTATGTTTGCAGGAACTTTATAAATACTATTATTTGTAACCGCAGTATTTGCATGCTGATTAAACGTTACTTCTTCATGCTTACTGTACTTGCCTTCATTCACGTTGCGCACAAACTTAACTGGCTGCAGGTTTGAAGCACTTAAATACGTTTCGTAACGATCTCTCACTTTAAATATCCAATCATATCTTGGATTAGTTGAGCCTTCACCAACAGCATGATAAACATCCGCGTTATTTAATTTTGAACTTGATATGGTGAACGTTGCGCTGCCTGCATTTACATACATTCCAATAACGTTATAAAAGATTTTGTAGGTGATTTTTTCATCTGGCTGAAAAGCACTGTTTTGAATAACATTGGTTTGTGCATGCAATGAAAAATTCAAAGACAGCAAGAATATATTTAGTAAAAGTATAAGTGGTTTCATATCAAAATTTGACTTAAAAAATGTTTTAAATAATCTGCAAAATTGTAACACTATAATGGAAAAAGAAATGCTGAAAACACTCGTTTATATGTCTGTATGGCTTATCGAATTTTAGTAAAGTACAATGTTGCTATAGTCTATAGCAATAACTGATTTCAAAAGTCAGTAAGTTAATCGGTTGGAGCTGTTATGCTTCACATAAAAAGAACTATAGACATAAAATTGCTTCTTTCAGACCTTTTAATTAGCTGAAGTACAATTGAGCTTTGTACTTAATCTAAATAAAAATTATGGCACAAACAGCAGGCATTCTTCAAGAACCAACTGTAACCATCTCAAAGAGTAAAGCGTTTACAATAACTGCACACATTGCAAGAGTTATACTTGGATTAATATTTCTTGTATTCGGGTTGAACGGATTTTTACATTTTACACCGATGCCTCCGCCAACAGGAGCGGCTGCTGATTTTTTTACAGGCTTATTTAAAACACACTATTTCTTTCCACTAATGGCATTGACACAAGTTGTTTGCGGCATCCTTCTTTTGTTTGGTACACTTATACCACTTGCATTATTGATGCTTTTTCCTATCGCAATAAATATTTTCTTCTTTCACCTTGTACTTGCACCTGCTAATTTACCGATGGCAATCTTTATTATAGCAGCGATTATACTGCTTGCAGTGTATTACTGGCAGGTGTACAAGCCAATATTTAAAACAACAAATGCGTGGAAAAAATGAAATTAAATAATTATTAAAAAACTTAATAAATCCCTGTAATCTTTTTTAATATAAAGTCAAAGCAAGTTTAAACTGAATAGATGGAATGATAAATGATAGGTAATTGCTTTTAAGCAGATTGTTATTAATGAATAAAAAAAGCTCTGATATATTTATCATTAATGCCGGCTCATCCAGCATTAAGATGGCTTTGTATGAAATGAATGATGAACCTGTTTTAAAACTATCAGGTAAAATAGAAACTATCGGAATAAACAATTCCAAACTCGTTATTAAGCGGAACGATACAAAAAATGAAGTTGAAATAAATGCAAAAGATTTTCATGCGGCAACTTTATCATTAATCAATTGGCTTGAAAAGCAAAACTGGTTTGAAAACGTGAAAGCAGTTGGTCATCGCATTGTGCATGGCATGCACCATACAAAATCAGAAATTATAACAGATGATTTAATAAATAAATTGAACAGCTTTGTTGATTATGACCCTGACCATCTCCCATCAGAAATTGAAATCATCAAACAAATAGAACAAAAGCATCCAAATCTTTTACAGGTTGCCTGCTTTGATACGGCTTTTCATACCACTATTCCTGCTGTTGCAAAAACCATTGCCATTCCCAAAAATTATTATGAAGAAGGTATTCAGCGTTATGGGTTTCACGGCATTTCTTACAGTTATTTAATGCAGGAATTAAAAAAGAAAAATGAAGCCGAATCTAACGGACGAATTATCCTTGCACATCTTGGTAACGGTGCAAGCATAGCTGCTGTTAAAGAAGGTAAATGTATTGATACAAGTATGGGCTTTACACCTGCCGGTGGAATTGTAATGAGTTCAAGAAGCGGCGATATAGACCCAGGTGTTGCCTGGTTTTTAATGCAGAAAGGAATGGATGCAAGAGCATTCAATAACCTTATCAATCATGAATCAGGATTATTGGGAATCTCCGGTAGCAGTTCTGATATGCAGCAATTACTTCAGCAAAAACATAATAAAGATGCGGCATTGGCAATTGATATATTTTGTTATCAAATCAAAAAATATATTGGTGCTTATACGGCTGCTTTAGGCGGACTGGATATACTTATTTTTTCAGGCGGTATTGGTGAAAACGCACCTGAAATCCGTACACATATTTGCAATGACTTTGCTTATTTAAATATTCAACTGGATAAAGAAAAAAATAATAAAAATGAATGGGAGATATCAAGTGATGAAAGCAAGGTGAAAGTTTATGTTATTCCAACGAATGAAGAATTGATGATTGCAAAAGATACGATGCAGCTTTATACATCAGCTCAAAACAAATAATTTAAATTATGGAAACACAAAATATTGAAACAACAAAAGATGAATTAACAGAAGAGCTGTTGCATAAAATGCATGCTTACTGGCGTGCAGCAAACTATTTATCTGTCGGGCAGATTTATTTAAAAGATAACCCGCTTTTAAAAGAACCATTAAAGCTGGAGCATATAAAAAAAATGTTGCTGGGACATTGGGGAACAACGCCCGGTCAGAACTTTATTTATGTTCATTTAAACCGCATTATAAAGAAGTATAATCTTGACATGTTTTATATTGCCGGTCCGGGTCATGGTGGTCCTGCGCTTGTAAGCAATACGTATCTTGAAGGAACTTATTCTGAAATTTATCCGCACATCAGCCGCGATGAAGAAGGTCTTAAAAAATTATTCAAACAGTTTTCTTTTCCCGGTGGTATTCCAAGCCATGTTTCGCCTGAATGTCCGGGCTCTATGCATGAAGGCGGCGAATTAGGTTATTCTTTAAGCCATGCATTCGGCGCTGTGTTTGATAATCCTGATTTGATTGTTGCCTGTGTTATTGGTGATGGTGAAGCAGAAACAGGTCCGCTAGCAACGGCATGGCATTCAAACAAATTTCTTCATCCAATAAATGATGGAGTTGTTCTTCCGATACTTCATTTGAATGGATATAAAATTGCTAACCCAACTTTGTTCGCAAGAATTGGTAATGATGAACTGGAACATTTACTTACAGGTTATGGCTGGAAACCTTATCTGATTGAAGGCAGCGATCCAAATGAAATGCATCAAAAGATGGCGCATTTACTTGACACAGTAATTGAAGAAATAAAAATCATCAAACAAAATGCTATTGATAATAAAGATGCAAAGCGTGCACGTTATCCGATGATTATTTTTAAAACACCTAAAGGCTGGACGGGTCCAAAATTTGTTGATGGCTTGCCGGTTGAAGGTTCATTCAGGTCGCACCAGGTTCCTTTATCAGACCCTGCAACCAATCCTGAACATTTAAAGCAATTAGAAGATTGGTTAAAAAGCTATAATCCTGAAGAACTGTTTGATGAACATGGCAGCTTAATATCTGAGCTCATAGCGTTGGCTCCTGAAGGCGACCAAAGAATGGGTGCAAATCCATACACAAATGGCGGCAAACACACACAGGAGCTACGTATGCCTGATTTTAAAAATTATGGTCTTGAAGTTAAAACAAGAAGTGAAGTTGGTCCGGGTGATACGCTGGTGCTTGGCAGTTTTATAAGAGATGTCATCAAGCAAAACATTGAACAAAAAAACTTCAGGTTGTTTGGTCCGGATGAAACATTATCCAACAAATTAAACGCTGTATTTGAAGCCACCAACAGACAGTGGGAAGCTGAAACAATTGACACCGATGAGTTCCTTAAGAAAGACGGCAGGGTGATGGAAGTGCTGAGTGAACATCAATGCGAAGGCTGGCTGGAAGGTTATCTTTTAACCGGCAGGCATG
>CAXSDU010000035.1:0-32012 GCA_964236165.1 uncultured Parafilimonas sp.
CATCTGCAAGTATGCCGCCGAGGCTAATAAAAATGATGCCGCCGATTGACATAAATGCTATTTGAATACCTACAAATTTTTGACGTTCTGCGCCTTCAAAATAATCAGCAATCAATGTAATGACAATGGGCATAGACATACCAACTGCAACGCCTAACACAGCTCTCGATATAAGTATAAAATACAGGTTGTCTAAAAAAAATCCAGAAGCACCGGCAATTGCATACAACACAAGTGATAACCGCAAAATTTTTAATCTTCCGTATCGGTCAATTAAATTGCCTGTAACAGGGGAAATAATTGCAATCAGTAAAGCTGGAATAGTTAATACCATCTTTACAATAAACGCAGCATTATGCACATCAGCAAACGCTGCAACCATTTGCGGTAATGCCGGCGAAATAGTAATTACAGACATTATGGTAAGGCTGCTTACAAGCAAAAGTGTAAGCTTTAGTTTCCAACTTTTAGTTTCCATCATTTTGATTTTGCAAGTTAAACTGATTTGTTTTTTAGCGTTTTAGTTATCTGTATTCGAATGAATGTTTTGTTAGACGTTGTTCCGCTTAATTCATTTTACCTTTTTAAAATGCATTTGGGTTGATGTGCAGTTAGCTATTAATTATCTTTAGCCAATGTTGAAATCTAAATATAAATCAAATATTATTTTGATAAGAAATAATGTATTTATAATAATTATTTTTTGCTGTTTATTTTTTTCATGGAGAGAAACGAAGCAGGAAAAAAAATCAAATATTGTTTTAATACTTGCAGATGATTTAGGTTACTCAGATCTTGGATGTTTTGGAAGTGAAATAGCAACGCCAAATATTGATGCGCTTGCAAATCAAGGGCAAATATTTACCAACTTTTATACGGCTGCAACCTGTTCCCCATCACGCTCAATGTTGCTTACAGGAACCGATAATCACATTGCAGGATTTGGCGATATGGCGGAACGTGTTCCATCAATTCCAAATGAAATAGGTAAACCTGGATATGAAGGTTATCTTAATAATAAAACTATTTGCATTGCGCAGTTATTAAAAGATGCAGGCTATCATACTTACATGGCGGGTAAATGGCATCTTGGTCTTGAACCTGAACAAAGCCCGACAGCTAAAGGTTTTGAAAAATGTTATGCTTTGCTTGATGGCTATGCCAATCATTTTAGGCCGGATAAACGTGAGAGTTCTTTTTGGAGTGATGGAAATTATAGTGAATATCCTGAAGGTAAATATTCAACAGATTTTTATACAGATAAAATGATTGATTTTATTAAAGAAAATCATGAAGATGAAAAACCGTTTTTTTTATATGCAGCTTATACTTCACCGCATTGGCCTTTACAAGCGCCACCGGAATACATTGAAAAGTATCATGGAAAATATAATATTGGTTATGATAGTTTGAGAACATTACGTTTTAATGATTTAAAAGAAAAAGGTATGGTTGCAAAAGATGTATTATTACCACCGTTGCCTTCTGTAAAAGGTGATTTATATAATATTTCAAACCGTCCATTGCTAAGATGGAATGCGCTTAGCAAAGAAGAACAAAAAATTGAAGCAAGGAAGATGGAAATTTATGCCGGCATGATTGATAATCTTGATTATAATATTGGACGGCTCATTCAATATCTAAAAAGCATCGGCGAATACGATAATACGCTGTTTGTTTTTTTATCTGATAACGGGGCTGCGGTTTCTGAAGCCATTGCAACACCGGATAAACTTAATCCTTATCCATACATGGGCACTGCAAATTCTTTTGTTGCTTATGGTGCTGCATGGGCGCATGCATCAAGTGCAGTAAATAGTTTATATAAAGGTTATAGTGCTGAAGGTGGAATACATTGTCCGTTGATTATAAAAATGCCATTTCAACAAAAAGGAGATGAAATCAGCAACGCTTTTACTACCATCATGGATTTGGCACCAACATTTCTTGATGTTGCGGGAACTTCTTATCCATCATTTTATAATAATCAGCAACTAACTACTTACAAAGGCACATCTATACTTCCTTTATTAAATAAAAAAAAGAATTGTGTGCATAATGAAAATTATGTTATGGGTTGGGAACTTTTTGGAAGATGCGCTATACGAAAAGGCAAATGGAAAATTACCAAAATAGAACCACCTTTTGGTAAAGTTGAATTTGAATTATTTGATATAGAAAAAGATCCGACTGAATCGCACGATTTATCTAAACAATATCCTGATAAATACAACGAACTATTAGGTGAATGGAAAAAGTATGTAAAAGATAATGGTGTGATTTTATCAAATTAATAATGCATATATTAAAATAAAAAATCAGCAGCACAATGCAATACCGATGATTTTATTATTAATTAAATCTCTTAATGATTATTGCCCATTGACGGCGGTGGCAACCTGAATGCTGTTGGTTGCGGAACTAAAGGTTCTAGTTTTTTGTTGGCAAGTCCCGGATGCTCTGCCGGAATAAACGTTGACCGGAATTCAAAATAAGTTAATGGTATCGGAGAATTTGGATCTCCGTTTGGTTGGCGAATATCACCGCGATAAGGATTTAAATATTCCCACACAATTTTTCTATCAGGCGTAACCTCAAAAAATCTTGCTTTGGCTCCTTCATTAATAAATGTATTACCATTAGGCATACGCATGGCACCAGAAATAAAACTGCTCCAGAAAGAAAGAGAGTCAGGTGCAACATAAGACCATAAAGGTTTATCCGGTCCGAAGGTGGAATCTTTTCTTAAAATATAATTTCCTTTGGTATCTGTGGGTGGAAGAAATTCATACACCGCCGAACAAGCGGTACTATCGTTAACAGGAACGTTATTATCAAATACTGTAAGATCACCGGCGCCGGGTTTTCCTTTTTCAATCCATCTTATATTATGCTGACCAAATAACATTTGGTTAGAAGAATCTCCATGATGATAATTTTTAGGATTCCCCCATCGGTATAAAAAATCTCCGCCTTTTCCCCAACGCCCGCCTTTATGACCAGCTGCTTCTTTTGTGGTGGTACTATGATCTATAATAAAAATTTCACTAAGGTTGGGAGAACTAAAAACAATTTGATCCAGATCTGCATTATAATTTATTGCGTTGAAATGATATACTTCAGAACCTTCATTTTCGGGCGTTTGGTTTCTCCAGGCTCTTCCCTGTTGATGTAAAGTATCCATGCTACCCTGTGAAATAAGTGGTAGCACTGTATCGCCCACATTAAAATCTAATAATTCAGGATGATTAACCGGCTTGCCATAGTTAGCCTTTTTAGCATCATAATCTTGCATTAAGTGATCCCATATATGCCACTCCCAAACAATTTTACCACCTGTTTTGCCTTCAGGTTCAATTTCAACTATTTCATCTGGCCATAAACCTGCTATAGGAATCATATTCGGTTTTCTGCCGGCTGCCGCTACTTCAGCAGCTGTTTTAGATTCCCACCCAATGGCAAGAATATGTCCGTTGGGCATTACTGCAAAATCGTGATGATGTAAATGCTGTTCATTCGCGTATTCAAAATCCCATAATATTTTACTATCCCATGATATTTTTTGTATTCTTCCGGCCTCACCACCACCACCAAAAACCGGAAAATCAGGGTCAACAGCATTTTGTATTAGTGATCCGTCATTCTGCAAATAACCTCCCAGCACACCATAATTTCCTTTCCACTGATGCACTACTTCGCCCTTACGGTTAATCAAATAAAATAAAGAAGAATTAGGAACAGCAAATAAAACATAGCCATCTTCTAAACTATCGCTGTTAATTTTTAAACCGCGCGGAGCATACAGCCCAAACATATTCCTGTCTTTTGGAGGAGGTTTTTTATTTGTTGTATCATTCAGATTATTAACCTGCGAAAAGGATGATGATGAAATAATTAGCAATAGACAAAGCAGCAGATAAATCGTTTTCATGTGAATAGTTATGGTGATTAATTCATTTGTAATGTATAAATAAATTATATATAAAAAAAGTAAATTTAAAATTTGTCGAAATAAAATATTAGTATCTTTCAGATTCACTTTCCGTAAATCAAAATTCCCTGCAAAATGTCAATCAAAATTATTGGAGCCGGATTGCCACGTACTGGCACAAACACACTTAGAGAATCTTTAGAGATGCTCGGCTTTACGAAAACTTATCATATGAAGCAATTACTTACACATCCTGAAAATCTTCATTATTGGACAACATTAAAAGCGACAGGAACAACAAATTGGCAAGAACTTTATAATGGTTACCAGGCAACAGTTGATTTCCCTTGCTATCCCTGGTATAAAGAGCATATGAAACAGTATCCTGATGCAAAAGTTATTTTGAGTTTAAGACCTTTTGAAAAATGGTATAACAGCTATTACAGTACAATTTGGACGGCACAAAATCCTCCCGAATCAGAAAAAGCTGCAATGAGTGAAAGAATAGCTGCCGATCCAAGGCTTAAATCAGTAATGCAGGTAATGGGATTTTCTAAACAAGCAATGAGTGAAGACCATTTTCAGGGTAAATTTATGGATAAAGAATTTATGGAAAAGCTTTTTAATGATCACAATGAAGAAGTAAAAAACTATGTTCCTGCAGATAAATTACTTGTTTTTGATGTTTGCGAAGGTTGGGAACCACTCTGTAAATTTTTAGACGTAGAAATACCCAATGAATCACTTCCACATACAAATAAAAAAGAAGATTTTCATATAATGGTTGGAGAACTTATGAAAGGACATTTAGTTTAACCGAGAATTAACCGGAGTTCATTCACTTATACAATCTCATGTTTTTGTTTGATAACTTTATTATTCAAAAACATTTTCTATGCATTGCGCAAGATATCTTTTTCAATTTTTTATACTATGTATTGTATGTAATAAAATACATGCGCAGGTTCCTGTTATTAAAGAGCCGCATCATAAACCTGTGTTGGTAAATGATTATGTGCGTTTGCTGGATGTACACATTAATGCAGGTGATACAACAATGTATCACATTCATGCTGCGCCATCTGTTATTGTTATGATTTCAAAATCAGTTATTGGCATTCAGAAATTTGGCGAAACACCATCTGCGCCCGGAGAAGTTTTACCCGCACAAACAAGTTTTACTGATTATGGAACGAATCCAATTACACATCGTGTTTACAATTCAGGTAATAATATTTTTCATGTGATGGATATTGAACTGGTAAAAAAAGAACCTTCGCATGATTCATGCATTGCTTTGCAACAAAACAATTTTCAAACAACAATAAATGAAAAGCTTGTTCGTGTTTATAAATTTAATTTGGATGAACATCAATTATTAAATTTAACTAAAAACAGTTGCGCGCATTTATTGATTTGCATTTCGGGTGAGATAAATACTTCAAATAAAAAACTTTCAACAGGTGAATATTTTTTCTTTAATGCCAACACATCGATCTCTATAAATAATAATCAGAATAATTCTGCAACGTGTGTGTTGCTTGAACTGAAATGAATTTGCAGCGATGTATCAAAAATAAATATTGATGAACGTTATGACGTATCGTCAGAAATACTATAACAGGTATCTGATTTGATAATTATCTTTAATTAAATTTCAAACAAAAATGAAAACAGGAACTTTAGCTTTAATAATAATTGTGGCAGCAATTTTAATCTTGGGCGGCTGCGGTTGCAGTAGTTATAATGGTTTGGTTAAAGGCGATCAAACTGTTCAACAATCATGGAGTAATGTTGAAACAAATTACCAGCGCAGAACAGATTTATACAATAGTGTGGTAAAAACAATTCAGGGTTCTGCTAATTTTGAAAAGTCAACTTTAACAGCAGTAATTGAAGCGCGTTCAAAGGCAACCAGCGTTCAGGTTAATGTAAATGATCCTAATTCACTTGCACAATATCAGCAGGCGCAAGGTCAGTTACAAAGTGCATTTGGTCGTTTGCTTGCCGTTGCAGAAGCATATCCGCAATTGCAAACCACGCAGGCTTTTCGTGATTTTCAAACACAGATTGAAGGCACAGAAAACCGTATCAATATTGCACGAAAAGATTATAATGATGCAGTGAACACTTACAATTTACAGGTGCGTACATTTCCTAATAGTTTATATGCAGGCATATTTCATTTTCAAACCAAAGCTTATTATAAAGCTGATGCAGGAAGTGAAAAAGCACCAGATATAAATTTCGATACTAAATAATTTTTGCTGATGTTATCTTTTTTAAAACCTAAACAGCAAAAGTTTTTTTCTGCAGATGAAGAAGAGAAAATTCTCAATGCCATTCGCGCAGCAGAAAAAGAAACCAGTGGTGAAGTGCGGTTGTATGTAGAAAGTAAATGCCGTTTTGTAGATCCGCTGGATCGCGCGGCAGAAGTTTTTATTCATTTAAAAATGCATGAAACTGCAAGCCGGAATGCAGTGCTTGTATATGTTGCAACACAGCATAAACAACTCGCCGTTTTTGCAGATGAAGGTATTTATAATAAAGCAGGAAAAGAATTTTGGAATAATGCAGTTGTAACAATGCTTAAAGAATTCAGTAAAGAAAATTATGCAAAAGGATTGATTGAAGTAATTCAAAAGGTTGATCATTCGCTGCAAACATTTTTTCCTTTCGATGCTGCAACAGATAAAAATGAATTGCCGGATGATATTGTATTTGGTAAATAATTATTGCTGAAGATTGATATAATAAAATGAAACATTTTTTTTGCCTCACTTTTTTTCTGCTTTTTACTACAATAATTTTTGCGCAGGGAGTTTTGCCAAAACCAAACCCACCAAGGCTTGTAGTTGATAAAGCAAATATTCTTTCAGATGATCAGGTAAATATTTTAGAACAAAAGTTAGACAGGTTCAGCGATACAACCAGCAACCAAATTGCTGTTGTTATTATACCAACTTTAAATGATGTGCCGGTTGAAGATTATGCAGTAAAATTATTTCGTGATTGGGGTATTGGCGGTTCTAAACATAATAATGGCGTGTTGCTGCTAATTGCAGCACAAGATCATAAAATACGCATTGAAGTTGGTTATGGTTTAGAAGGCGCTATAACAGATGTACAATCAAGTGATATTATTGATAATGATCTAACACCGAATTTTAAAAATGAAGATTATTATCGCGGTGTAGATGAAGCTGTTAACTCTTTAGAAAAAGCTGCAGCCGGTGAATATAAAGAACGTGGCAAGCAAAAAAATAATAGTAGTGGTGGCAGTGGTATACTGGGCTTTGTTATTATAATGATTATTGTTTTAATTGTTGCTGGTCGTGGGCGCGGTGGACGTGGGGGTGGAATGATGAGCAGACGTGGTTCTGGAAGCTGGATTGTGCCTGCATTGTTTTTAGGCGGCTGGGGACGTGGCGGTAGTGGATTTGGTGGTGGCGGCTTCGGCGGTGGAGGAGGCGGAGGTTTTGGTGGATTTGGTGGTGGCAGCAGCGGTGGCGGTGGAGCGAGCGGGGGATGGTAAACATGGCATATGTGTAGCCAAGACAAAAGTAATACACGAATACACCTGAAATAGTTAGGTGATTTGGATTGTATTTAATTGATGTTGTAACTTAATAGTAATTAAATAGTTATAACATGGATAATACAATAGCAAAAGAATTAATACTCAATGGATTATATCGTGATAGAGATGAATTAGCAGCTAAATTATCCGATGTTGATAAGCTAATAAAGAAGATAAAAACAGGCAATTTAGCACTCAATAACACACCAAATAAACAAACTGTTACTGCTGATGCTGTTGAGCAACCAGTTAAGACATTAGAGTTTCCTTACAAATCAGAGTTTAAATTTCAGTTGCTTGCATTGTTTGACCTTATTGGTACACCATGTAAACTAAAGGAATTGCAAGAGAAATACGCCGAACTCACCGGAAGTAATTAGCCCACGAGAAACATTGAGAACACTCAACAGACACGGAATAATTAAATTATTGCGTTCAAAGTTTGGTGATAAGAGAGGTTTATATTGGGTTAAAGCAGAATGGTTAGAGAATGATAATACACGATTACAAGACAAGTATAAGTTTTATGGCTTTGACCAAGTATTTAATGAAAACAATATAGAGTTTGAATAAATAAAATAATAGTTGCAAGTTTGAAACTAATCACTATATTTGCATTATGAAGTCTAAAACAGTTGATATTTCACGTTTAATGACTATTAAAAATTACTCGTTGAGAGAGAGTGTTACGACTTCATACATTTATAAACTAATCAAAGCAGGATTAATGCATTCATTAAATATTGATGGTGTTCAGTTTATTGACATTTCGCAATATGCAACTATACCAGTTGCAAACAGGCGTAAATAAACTGCATTTTTTTTGTTTAGTTAGTTGCAAGTTTCAAACTTAAAATTATGGGAATACAAAGATTTACAATTACAGAGTTTAGGGCAACATATCCAAACGAAGATGCTTGTTTAGATAAGATATTTGAATTACGTTTTACTAATCTTGTTTGTCCTAAGTGCGAAAGCGATAATAAGTTTACACGTGTACATAATAGACGTTCTTATCAATGTCCTAATTGTGGCTTTCAATTATATCCATGTAAGGACACAATATTTGAGAAGTCAACAACACCGCTTACGTATTGGTTTTATGCAATCTATTTACAAACAACAACGCGTAATGGTGTTGCTGCAAAGGAATTAGAAAGACAATTATCAGTATGCTATAAAACAGCATTAAGAATGTCGCATCAAATTAAAATATTGATGGCTGATAAACACTTAGGTAAATTAACCGGAACGGTACAAATAGATGAAACGTATATAGGAATGAAGATGGTTAATAAGCATAGAAAAGAACGTGCAGAAATGAGATATAATAATGAAGCAGTAAAAGAAAATAAAACTGCTGTTATGGGCTTTATTAGCGATGATAAAAAGATAAAGTTTGAAGTAATGACCGACATGAAAACATTTAAAGAAAGAGTAAGAGCCAATGTTTCAAAAGATGCTGTTATTGTTACCGATAGTCATGCAGGTTACACAGGCTTAAATCTACACCATATAAAACATGAAGTGATAAACCATATAGAAAATGAATTTAAACGCGGCGAATATCTACAAACAGCATTGAGAACGCCTGGAGTAATTTAAAGAGAACTATTAAAGGAACACATATTCATGTTAGCCCAAAACATTTACAAAAATATGTTGATAAAGTAGCGTTTAGATTAATGAACAGAGAAAAATAAGCTACAATGTTTGAAACTATTTTGAGGCACGTTGTTTAGTTTTAACAGCTTTTTTAATGGCTTGATTAAACAACAGTTTTCCATTTTTACTAACTTCTTTCCCTTTTATAAACTGGTTATAATTAATCAATAATTCATCCATTGATTTATATATCTTTTTAGCCATTTGCAAAAATAAAACAGTTTAATCTTTAAGACTAATTTTAGCCCGTGAAACATTTTTGTGAAACCACAATAAACAAAATTAACAAGTTAAGAGTTTTAATTAATTTAGATTTGTTTTCAACATGCTGTTCGTGATTAGGGCTTTTTAGATAATAGCGAAATAGACCTTAGTAAAAAAGTCTTTCTTACTAAGGATAAGGCAAAAGCCATAAATAAAGCTGTTTCCCAACTTTTCAAAAGTACTGATGCTAAATTCCAAAAGAAAGATTAATTATTAAGCAATCTAAGCTGCCACCTAAACTGCCTCTATGAGTACGACGGATATTTCTATAGAAGCACATGTAGCCAAAAGAATAGATGAAGTAGATATAGTAATAAAGGAATTTATTTTAGGATTGAATGCGAGCCCCGACGCAGCCGAAATAAGTTGTACTCATGATGCATTAATAAATTTAGATTTAGTTGAAAATTAATGTAAGAAATTTGCAAGTAGAATATATCTCTAATGGCTTATTTTAATGCTATATCCCGTTAGATATAATTATAATTTTTTAAGGTGATCGATATGGCTCCCTTACCACCCTTGTTGCTCTGATGAAGCACTAATAGTAAATTTCTTTTAGCCAACTGGTTACGGCTAATTTTCCTAACTAATTCTTTGATCAGGGTTTTCGGTGCTCATATTTACGAATTCTATAAGAGTATTAATTATTTACGCCATCTGTTTTTAAAAGTTCCATTATTGATTTTACAATTAATGATGGAACTTCAACAGGCAACAAATGACCTGCGCCTGCTATCTCATGAAAAGATGCGTAGGAAAAATATTGCAATAATTCTTTCTTTAAAAATGAAGTAGGGAAATTTGGATCAAATGAGCTGCTGATAACGAAAACAGGAACATTTATTTCCGGCATTTCAGATGATATATCTTCAAGGCTTCCTTGCTGCACCCAGCCACTCCACGCAACAGATGTAACTTTTAAATGATCTGCGACTGTATCTTTAAAAATATTTTCTTCAAGAGGTTGTACAGTATTTTTTTTAATAAGTTTTTTAATGGCTTCAGGTTTCCCAAACGTATTCAGCAAATCCTTTCGTGCCTTAGCAGACATAGGTTCAGGTGTTGGTGGCGATGGCGCTATAAGTATAAGCGACTGTAGGTTTTCCGGCTTACCGGCAGCTATTGATAAAGCAATTTTACCACCCATTGAATGACCAATCAGCACATAGTTTTCTAACTGTAAATGCTTTATAAGTCCAATGACATCGTCAGCACTATCTTTAACTGAAAGTTGCTTTGAAGGACTATGCGAGTTACCAAAACCACATAAGTCAATAGCTATGCAGCGAAAATATTTTTTAAGTTCCTTTACAACAAATGACCATGATTGAGCTGACCCACCAAAGTAATGCAGAAATACAAGTGTGATTTTACCGGCACCTTCTTCAATAAAATTTAATAGATGCGAATCTTTTTGTTTACTCATTTATACTTCTACTTTTAATCGAGCCTCGCGGTCTGTAACTTCAAAGAGTTCACCATGCGGAAAAATAGTTATCTGTCCATATTCTTTTAACAGCATCTTATAGGCTTCGGCAACCGGCCTTGGCTTGCGATCAAGATCATATAAGCCGCAAGCGTTAACGGTATCATTTTTCTCTGCAAGGCCAGTGTCCCAATCTACCTGGTCTATAAGGCTATACCAGGTAAAACCCAATACAGGCACTCCATCTGCCCGCATGCGTAAAATATTTATCCATTGCTTCCAAAGCCACCTCGGCGCTTCCTCAGGATCAAAGGTGTTGGTTTCCGTATGCATTACAGGTTTCTTATAGCGATCATAATAATCTTTGGTTATCTGGTACCAGCCCATAACATCTTCAGCGGTACAGATTGTGTTATCAGGCTTTAAAATTTTCTCGTTGCGGCCGTAATAATCATTTCCCATTACCTGGTAACCTGGCGGTTCACCTTTCATAAACCATTCATATTCTTCCCGTGTTAAACCATTGTCTAGAAGATATAGATACACATCTGCATCGGGCGGATATGCATATAGAAGATCCAAAGATATAAGGCGTTGTTTATTCATAAGTTTTACTTCCACTGATTGATCTGATTTTGCTTCATGCATATATTCGGCAGATTCACTTTGAATAATAATTACATCAGGCCGGTGTTGGGCAATACCTTGCGTTGCTAAAATACTGGCTGCAACAATATGTTTCATAGCGGTTACAAAACCTTTATCGGATTTTAATTGCTCATTCCACAAACCATCCTTGGCGCTCATTTTTGCTGTGACATATATTTCATTTACCGGTGTATAATAGCGCACCCAGGGATAACGCTTTGCAACAGCTTTTGCATAGTGTGCGAAATGAATAGGTAATTCAGGATTTTGAAAATTTCCAATCCAGTCGGGTAAGCCAAAATGAAGCAGGTCAAGAATAGGAATAATATTCATTTTCTTCATCTTGTTCATTACTTCATCTGCAAAGCTCCAATCGTACCTGCCCGGCCCCTTGTGAATTGCATAATAAGGTAAGCCATACCTCAGTACTTTTATTCCAAGTTCCTGCACAAGCTCAAGATCTTTTTTCCAATGTGTGTAATGGCCGCATTCTTCTAATTGATCACGCCGGATTGTGCCATTATTTATTGTTGGATAAGAACATTCAATTCCTGTTGCGAACATAAAATTGCCAGGCGATCCATCAGGCAAGCCTTTACCAGATTGCCCTGATGCGCCTCCATGTTCATCTCCTGCATAATTACCAGCACCATGTTTGCTTTTAATTATGTTGAGAAAACTATTTTTCTTCATATAAATGAATTTATTTTTAATTAAATCTGAGTTCTATATTCATACTAACTTTGATGTAATTTTTTTAAAAAACAATCAGCGATGCGCAGCGATAATGCCATTATAGTTAATGCAGGATTAGCGCTAAGTGCACTTGGAAAAATTGAATTGTCTGCAATAAAAAGGTTAGGTATATCAAAGCTTTGTCCTTCGTTATTTACAACAGCTTTATCTGCACTGATACCCATGCGGCAGGTGCCGATAGTGTGAGCGCCACGATTAAATGACCACATATCCTTAGCACCTGCGGCGCTCCATATTTCCTGCATAATTTTTTTAGCGTGAGCAGTTAAGCGCAATTCATTTTCGCCAAATGAAAAATGTATGCGTGGCTTTAGTAAGCCACGTGCATCCGGCTCATCGGAAAGTTCAAGATAATTATTTGTATGCGGAAGGCATTCACCTAAAATATTTATACCTGCTGTATGATTGTAACCCCGCATGTGCTGTATAAGATCATTGCCCCATAAGCCACGCCCACGTGTTACCTGCGTGGCATAAGTAACCGGCATAACACCGATTGATTGCAACAAATATCCACCAGTGAAATCTGCATCTTTTGGCCTGTGTGTATCTTCAGATATTAATGATCCCGGAATACCTTTATAGGGCCGAATGTCTTCATCAAACTGTCCCCACACCTGCATGCCGGTATGCGCCATAAAATTTTTTCCAACTTCTCCACTTGAATTGGCAAGTTTATTTATTAATAAAAGTCTTGGTGTTTCGATAGCACCAGCACAAAGAAAAACATACCTGCACTTTTGCCTTTTTTCTATGTTATCTTTTTTATATATTACACTTTTTATTAAACCATTTTTATCAAACTCAAATTTATTTACAAAACAATGTGGCCGTACCTCTGCTCCATGTTGAATAGCAAGAGGAATGTAAGTTATATCCATGCTGGCCTTAGCTCCATTATTACAGCCGGCCTGGCAGAAACCACGATTAGTGCAGGCATTGCGCCAGCCGTTCCCGTGCTCATAATATTTTGCAGATAATGCTGCATTGGCAGCAGGCGAACTACGAATACCTGCTATATCACAGCCCCGCTTCATTAGTTGTGCTGCACCATTTAATGGAAGTGGTGAAAGAGGATAAGCAGTTTTACGTTTAGCTCCCCAGGGATAATCTGAAGGACCGGACACGCCTAAAAAGTGCTCAATCTCATCGTAATAGTCTTCAAGATCATTATAACTTATTGGCCAGTTAACACCTTCGCCAAATTCAGTATATAAATTAAAATCGTCCGGCTGGGGCCGGGGCATATAGGCAGTGTAATGTAAGGTGGAACCGCCCACACCAATACCTGAGTTATTATTACCAAAAGGAAGTGGATTTTTTCCGGCGCTTAAACGTTCATCAGTCCAGAAAAGTTTGGACTGGCTTAACTCATCAGTAGCAAAATCCCTGGACGGAGCCCAATGTTCTCCTGCTTCAAGAGCAACGACTTTTAATCCTGCTTTTGCAAGCCGGGATAATAGCGGAGCGCCTCCGGCGCCTGTTCCAATAACAACTGCATCTACCGTTTCGTTCTCAGAAAATTGCTGCATCGGTATAGCATTACCATATATATCCGGCGCTGAACCTGAATAATTATTTGCCTGTTTACTCTCTGTCATTAGTAATATTTCTTAATGGCAAAGGCTGATAGACTTCTAATTCGTTTAAGCCCGTTTGTTGCCATCCTCTTGCATCAGCAAATGAAATATCGCCGGTTTCATCTTTAGCGTCGGGATGGCTATAATATAACTCGACAAGAGAAGCAAGTAATTCTTCAAAAAATTTATCAGATGGCAGTTGTTCCCAGGTTTTGCCCTTAGCATTACCTGATTGAACTGAATGCAATATGATATCCTGTTCTTTGTCTTCAAGCAATATAAATGCTTTGTCAAACTCCAATTTAGACGTTTCATTAATGCCTTGTAACCCTGATTTGTAAGCAACTTCATCAGGTGGCATATCGTTATAACGCCAACCATTTCCTGTACCTTTTGCCAGTTGCTCATCGAATAAACCGGCAAGGTCAACTTTACTTAATCGTTCAGTTTGCGGAATAAGTCGTTGACAAACTGCATGAAGAAGCAGAAAGATTTCTTCATTGAAGAAAATGGGATTTACTACTGCTTTTGTCTCAAGCCTGCTCTCCAGAATTTTACCCGTAATTTCTGTAATGAGGTTAGTTTTTAATAAAGAGGTTACTTCACCTGGTGGATAATAATCATTTCTCATTTTAATCACTTGATAATTTTCCGCCTGTAACATGAATAAAACTTCCCGTCATAAAACTACCATCATCAGAAGCTAATAAAATATATGCAGGCGCCAGTTCTTCGGGTTGTCCGGGACGCTGTAAAGCTACCTCATGCCCAAAATTTTCCACTTCTTCTATTGGCATAGTACCGGGAATATTTGGCGTCCACACAGGACCCGGCACTACACAATTCACCCGGATGCCTTTCTCTCCGAGGTTCAATGCAAGTGATTTAGTGAATGAATGAATAGCACCTTTGGTTGATGAATAATCGATTAATATTGGTATGCCGGTTTTGCCTACAATACTTCCGGTATTGATGATTGAATCACCTTCATGAAGGTGCGGCAATGCTGCCTGCGCCATAAAAAAATAACCAAGAATATTCGTCTCAAAAGTACGCCGCAATTGTTCCTCAGTAATATCTTCAAACTTCTTTTGAGCCATTTGATAAGCAGCATTATTTACAAGAATGTTTAGCTTTTTAAATTCCTTAATTGTTCTTTGAACAGCATCTTTGCATTCACCTGAATTGCGCACATCCGCTTTAATTACTAAGCATTTAGTTTTATTTTTTTCGCATAAGCGTTTTGTTTCATTTGCATCGTCATCATTTTCATTATAAACAATCGCTACGTTGGCACCTTCCATTGAAAAGCCAATAGCTACAGCCCTTCCAATACCAGAATCTGCTCCGGTGATTATAGCCGTCTTTTCTTTTAACTTGCCGGCAGGCTTGTAATTAGATAATTCTGTTTCAGGTAATGGATCCATGTCTGATTGCTTAGCAGGATAAGGAAGTTTCTGCCCTTTAAATTTTTTTGCTTTAGGATATTCTTTCATTAATGTTCTTTAAAGTATAAAATGATTTGAATAAATGTTTATAAGATATTAAGAAGTGTTTAAAATTAGGAACAATCTTAACAGAAGTCATCACGAAAATCTAACGTTTGTATAATTAAACTAAGAGTTGATTAGGACGTGATTTATTACTTTACCTGATGAAATCCTCATTTGTTATTATGATAGGAAACTTTGGTATCTCTTTATAATCTGTATCTTCTTTTAGTACTCGTTTCCTGGTAACGTATTGAAAAACTTCTGTTGCTGCAAGCATAGCGAATATTGGGGCAACAAAATAAAGCCATAAGTGTTTCCACTCGTTTGCAGCGAAAGCACCTGCAAAAGACCTGGCAGGATTAAGGCTCATGCCGGAAAAAGGAATTTCAAAAACCAGGTAAAGAGTTATAAGCATACCTGAAATCAATGCAAGATGTTTTTCAAAGCGTTTGGAACTTGCTGCAAATAATGTAACCAGCATCAATATAAATGAAATTACAAACTCTGCTGTAAAAGCCGTTACTGATGAATATGGAGGCTTTGGTTTAGTAACACCAAAATCAATATGAGGATCGCCAAATAAGCTGCCGGTAAAATATTTTAAAAGTAATGCGCCAAACAATGCTCCTGTAAACTGAGCAATAGTGTACAATACAGCATCTGTAAAATTGATTTTGCCAAATTTATAAAATGACCACGTAACTGAAGGATTTATATGAGCGCCGGATCGTTTACCAAACAATATTGTAATGACCGCAATGTATGTCCCCATAACTATTGCCAGTGGTATTCTTCGCAACAGAGGATAATTTTTCAGCCAGCTATGCATCACGGGCAAATTAGGATGCTCGAGGAAAATTGACAAAAGGCCTGCGCCTATTACAAACCCTGCCAGCCCCGCTGCTTCCATTAAATAACATTGCTGGTTTTTTTTAATAATCCCCATCATAATAAACAATACAATGCTTTACTTTTTGAAAGATAGGCTTATCTGTAAAGAAAGTCATCACAGATGTATCTAAAGAATATTCTATTTAGATGGATTCGATAAATCCTCTTGCTTTGACTACACACTTATCTTTTTAATTGTTTCTTTTAAAGAATTAAAGTCAAGAGGGTTAGTTAAAAAAAATCATTTGCACAACTTTTGTTGCAGTAATTATTAAAACTCTGGTTTAAAAGTAACTCCCATTTACCCAAGACGATGCCCTCTTTGTTAAAAGCAAAAAAAAACTTATTCTTTTATAAACACTCGATCAATATAGCTTGTGTAGTGTGTTGCCGCAAAGTCTGGTAAATGTATATACTGAAGAAAAGACAATTGAGAGATTTCTCATGGCTATTTTAAAAGATTTTTAGCATGAAGAAGTTTTAATATAATTTAAAAGAGAAAGTCAACTGATGTTTAAAATGACTCAACACTAATGCCAATGCTTAAATGCACATCGGGTATCTGCCTGTTTATATTAGTTGCATTAATGAACATTAGATTTTATTTGAACTGCTTAGCAACCATTTGCGCAGTGGATTAGCATTTTTCAAAAGGAAACAGAATAAATGAGTGCAATAACACTTCGCCGGCCTGAAAGCTTTTTACAATACCATGTTTAATTATATCATTGCATAACCTTCTTCAAGTTCAGGAAACAGGTTTTTTATTGTACTAATATTTATAAACAATGCTTTGCTGTTTGTAATTTCGTTAAGCCGAATAATCATACACACTAAATTATATCTTTCTCCACCGCTTCCTGTAATGCATCCTGAATAACCAAAATATAATCTAGCCGGTTACTTGCACGCATTGATGGAAACGGAGCAATTTTAATTGTATGTATAGAATTTATATTTGATGATTGAATCGCTTCTTCAACTTCAGGCGCAATTTCTTTCATGATTATTATTATTATTTGCGGCTTATATACTTTAAGCCGTTCTGATAATGATGCAACAGATCGCCTGTGCTGATATAAACGAATTTGTCTGTTTGTTTTATCAATCGGAGCTAAACATAATAGTCAAGATAACAACCAAATGCTTTAAAGAAAGCAAGGAAACAATTATTTGTTTTGAAGGAGTCAAATTGGTCTTCAAAAGCTGTTTTTATTGTTTAAAATAATTTGTATTGCCTTTATAAAATAAAATTATCATTTGCAGAAGCTTTAAAAATGAATAGCATATTAATATTTTAGGTTGCATGTTGACTACTTTGCATGTTTTTTTGGTATATGCTCGTTGAGCGGAGCCACTTTATCTTTTGTTTGGTTTTTCTTTCCGGCAAATGCTACCATAAGACTGGCAAAACACCCTGCTGTAACATTGCATAGTATAATGTTAAATAATAAAAACAGCAACACACCTGTGGAATAATGATTGGAATATTCAGCCGGAGCATTTTGTATAAGTTGACTCGTTCTATGCCAGCCAAAAAAATCAGGGAAAAATATAAGCATTGCAATTACACAAAATATAATGGATAACGCTATACCCACAATAATTGCCCATAACCCTGCTGTAAACATAATCACTGAACGCTTGCCCTCATATTCACGGTTAATCAATTTAGATACATAAAAGCCAATCACGAACATAAAAAGAATGTTACCTATAAACAGATAATAAAAATTAGCATACTGAGTATTATATAAAAAATAACCCGTTGGTATTATGTATACTAACGCTGCCAAGAAACCATGCAATAAATACTCTTTTTTATGCTGGCGGTTATATAAAGGATTTTTCATTTAAAAAAATTTTGTCGTTATAAAAAGATGAAGACGGTTGTGTAAATACGGCAGTATTAACAAACGGGAGAATACCTATAAACTCAATTAGCACAATATTTAAGCCACACCTGTTAATTCGTTTAATTCGATGAATTTTTAGTGTTTGCGAAACCATACTTTTATAAATATTTTTTGCCGCATCACATATTAAAAACTGCATAAAGTTCAGTCTCCTGGCAACTGCATTGAAAACCTGCAAACGAAAATCAAACATCAGTTTTATATTGGTTGTGACTTTAAAAATTATGATATGAACAAACACAAGATTTAATAAAATCTAAATACTCTTCATTAAATAAGCAATTAGCAAACACTTATTGATAATATATTCTTAACCTGTTCATAAGATTAAGTTTATAATAGAAGTGGTTCTTTGTTTTAAAATCACATTACATGAAAACAACTATTTTTAATACCCTTCATTTAAAATCTTTAAAATTAGTAACACAGGTTTCAATCGTTTTGCTGTTAACTTTTTGCATAAACAGTTGTAGTAAAATTGAAAATCATTTGCCCTTTCCGGTTCAGGCAAAAAAGATAAATCATGTAGTTGTGATTTATTTGGAAAACCACAGCTTTGATAATCTGTATGGCCAATTCCCGGGCGCCAACGGATTATCAAATGCAACGCCTGCCAACATAACACAGGTTGATGCAACAGGAACACCGTATACTTTTTTACCGGCCGTTCCCGGATCAACAGCATTTCCAACAAATCTTTCTAACAATTATTTCAACATTGATCAGTATGTGCCCAATGATATGATGACGCCTGATGTTTTACACAGGTATTATCAGGAACAAATGCAGATTGATGGTGGCAAAATGGATAAGTATGCTTTATATAATACTTCGGGTGGCTTATCACAAGGCTATTATCAAACTAATTTACTGCCTTTATTAAGTTTAGCGCAACATTATACTTTATGCGATAATTTTTTTCATAGCGCTTTTGGAGGATCATTCTTAAATCATATGTGGCTGATTGCAGCAGCAAGTCCTGTGTTTCCTAATGCTCCTTCTACCATTGTTGCAAAGGTAGATGCAAATGGCAATGTTGTTACAGACGGTGCTGTAACGCCAGATGGTTATGTGGTTAACACCAGTTATTCTGTTAATATGCCGCATCCTTCCACTGCAGATCCTTCCACTTTGGTTCCTAATCAAACCATACCTACTATTGGCGACAGGCTTAGTGAAAAGAATATTTCATGGGCATGGTATTCCGGCGGATGGAATAATGCTTTAGCAGGTACGCCAGATGCAACTTTCCAGTTTCATCACCAGCCGTTTATTTATTTTAAAAATTTTGCTGATGGAACACAGGCAAAGAAAGATCACTTAAAAGATGAAACAGATTTTATTGCCGCTGCAAAAAATGGAACATTGCCAAGCGTATCTTTTGTAAAACCAGTTGGTTTAGATAATGAACATCCCGGTTACTCAAATGTAGAAAACGGCGAATCGCATACAGTAGACTTAGTAAATGATGTTTTGAATGGACCGGATGGTAAAGATGCGGTTGTTATTATTACATATGATGAAAATGGTGGTTTTTGGGATCATGTTGCACCACCTGCAATTGATGCTAAATGGGGACCAGGCACACGTGTTCCGGCCATTATAATTTCTCCGTTTGCAAAGCAGGGGTATGTAGATCATACGCAATATGAGACTGTAAGCATACTTTCTTTTATTGAGGAAAGATGGGGTTTAAAACCGCTTTCCGATCGTGATAAAAATGCAAACCCGTTACGCAATGTTTTCGATTTTACACCAGGTAACAAATAAACGATAGCTAATATTTTGTGGTGTAATTAAAGCAGGAGCAGCATATCGTTGCTCTTGCTTTTTTTAAAATATTTATATAGAATCTTTAATATTGATGAAAATAATTTCTTTTTTTGTTTTCTTTTCACTTTTAATAATTGCATATTTTTTCTTTTCATGCAGCCAGACAAAAACTCCTTCACGCGAAAAAAAAATTGCGCAATTGTTAGTTACACAAGTTGATAGTTTTTCTACTGTATGTAATCTTTTACAAAACGCAGTTGAAAAAAATAATTCAGAAAAAAAATTACAAGATTTATTTCTGCAAACAAGACTGAGTTATAAAAGGTTTGAATGGGCTGCTGAATATTTTGAACCCGCTACATCAAGGTTTGTAAACGGACCGCCGGTTCAGGAAATAGAATTATCAGGACAGGTACTTGAGCCTTCCGGTTTACAGGTTATTGAAGGCATTTTATTTCCGTATTATAACACATCAAACAAACCAGAGCTGATAAAGCAGTTAACATTTTTACAAGCTCGTTGTAAAAAATATAAAACACATTTTTCTAACATAGATATTTTTGACTGGCAAATATTTGATGCAATCAAACTTGAAGTATTCAGAATTGAAACGCTCGGTATTACAGGCTTCGATAACCCGCTTACATTAAACAGTTCGCAGGAATCTTTAGCAAGTTTGCAAAGCATTAAAAAAGTTGTTACAAATTATGATGCATCTGACACAGAAAATTTAAACACTGAATTTAATGTAGCTATAAAATATCTTTCAAAAAACACTGATTTTAATTCTTTAAACCGTGCAGAATTCATTATTAAATTTTGCAATTCTATTTCAACGGATATAACAGTTTTAAGCAAAAAATTAAACCTGCATTTTACAGCCTATAACCGTTTATTAAATCAGGATGCAAAAACATTGTTCGATACAAATGCTTTTAACGTTAATGCATATTCGCCTGATCAATCTTCATTTGTTACAACACAAAAGATTGCATTAGGAAAGAAGCTTTTTTCAGATCCTGTTCTTTCAGAAAATAATATAAGAAGCTGTCAATCCTGCCACCAGCCGGATAAAGCTTTTACTGATGGATTAATTAAAAACACAATTATCAGCAGCAATAAAGTACTAAGAAGAAATACACCTACTTTACTAAACGCAGCGTTGCAATCTGCGCAGTTTTATGATATGCGTGTTAATACGCTGGAAAATCAATCGCTTGATGTGGTACAAAGCAGTGTTGAAATGCATGGTTCTATGAAGTTATCTGTAAAAAAGTTATGGAATGATTCAACGTATAAAAAAATGTTTTCAAATGCATTTACAAAAAAGAACAGGAATAATATTGATACGTTAGAAATAATGAATGCTATCGGCTCTTATATACGAAGTCTTGTTTATCTCAACAGCCGGTTTGATGAATATATGCGCGGTGATAAAGTGGCGATGAATGCAGATGAAGTAAATGGCTTTAATATATTTATGGGTAAAGCAAAATGCGCCACATGCCATTACATGCCGTTATTCAATGGAACATTTGCGCCAAGGTATATGGAAACTGATGCAGAAGTAATAGGCGTTCCGCAAGCAATAAATAAAAATATTGTTGATTTTGATTTGGGAAGATATGATGTTATAAAAATTGAATCACTGAAGCATGCATTTAAAACGCCTACAATTCGTAACGCAGCGCGTACAGCTCCATACATGCATAATGGCGTTTTTTCAAATTTGACACAGGTTGTAGATTTTTATAAAAAAGGCGGCGGTACAGGATTAGGTTTAGAGATAAACAATCAAACATTATCTTTTGACAAACTAAATCTTACACAAAAAGAGAGTAGCGACCTTATTGCATTTATTAAAACGCTCAATAGTAAATATTAAGGTTTATTAGCAGTATGGGTCAAAGTATTTTGGGGAACTCAAATCTCTCCTGCTAATATGGAAAGCTTAATCTATTTTAAGCAAATATTTTATCTTAAAATAATGCTTGTTTAGAATTGCTTTAAAATAAGTAAGTGAAAAAACAATAATTTTGTGCTCCTTGCCCTGTAAAAAAATTATATGGCAACATTACCGCTTTTGAGTATTATTTTTTCAGTATTTGGAATAATTAGTATAATAAAATTTATACATTTTTATAGATGTATAAATCACAAAAAAGCTATTTACTGGTTTTATTTTAACCGCCCCAACATTATTAATTCACGTAATCAACAAAGCCGAAAGGCAAAAGCAACTCAAAATCTTCTGTCACTTATTCTGTTGATTATACTTATCCTCGGCTTAATAGCCATAATTATTATTGGCAGACAGGCGTAATTTTAATATATTATTTTGCTGCACTAATAAGCTTTTCCATCTTTTCTTTAGAATGTTTGCATACCTAAAAACACCTTCAAAGCGTTTGCAGGAAATGCTGTAAAAGCACATTTGGTAAAAAGGCATCTGATTCTACTGCCTCATCTTTTATCTTGGTAAAATCTAGTAAAGAAATAAGCGGATGTTTGGGTTTATCATACCCGAACCGTTTATGTGCTTCGCTTATTGACTGTAATTTTACAAATTTATTTTTTCATTGTCTAAATTCTTCCTGAAAAATTCATTCAACTTAGGAACAGCCTGCGAAACATATTCTTCTTTATAATAGAGGTCAACGTGGGTTGCTCCATCTATCAAGAAAAGCTCCTTTTCCCCTTCGCTTTTTTCATAAGCGTCTTTTGTCATCCATAAGGTTTGCGCTGCTGTTCCTGCTATCATTAATACCGGGCGTGGTGCAATTAAATAAGCAAAGTGCGGTGAGTAGAATCCTGCAATACGCTCTATGCTGCTCCAGACAAAAAAAGTTGCAGCATTCGGATTGTATCCTTCGTTGGTACAATAATATTTCCAGCCTTCATAAGCCATGCCTCCTGCAGCTTTTGCATCCTCTTCCGTTTTTGGATGTATAGGCATTGAGCCCGCAGCTTTTCCATTGGCAATGGCAATTTTATCTGCCGCTGCCGCATCGAGCATACCTTGCATAACTTTAAGGTCTTGCTTTTCATCAGAACCTTTTCTATACCAGTCGCCTAAATCAACGCCACTTACTGTTGCAAGCGCCTTTACATTATGGTCTGTAGCTACAGCAACAAAAGGGTATAACCACCGGAAGCACAGATGCCGAGAACCCCTATTTTTTAGCATCCACATCTTTTACCGTAGTTAAAAAAACTACAGCGGCTCTTATGTCTTCTACCCGTTGTAGGGTCTTCTAAACCACGGGGATTTCCTTCGCTTTTACCCTGATAGGCTGGAATTGTATAAACAGGTGTAGGTTAACTTTCTTTTTACAACCACTAAATATACTAGCAGCAGATAAAAATACAGCCATAACAAGCATCAGTTTGATACGTATTGAATAAATTAAAAATATTAAATTTCCGATAGCTACTGCGCGGGCACTGGTTTAAGTAAACAAAAATTATAACCGAACCAAAGCTTAATCAAATTGTGTATAAATTGAATCACATCTTGCCACAATTATTTCTTAGTATATTTATTTTTAAAATTATATACCTAATGGCCACCATTACAGGTCTTCATCTTCAATACAGACTTTGGATAGCAGATATGAATGCGAATATTGATGTGTTGAGAATTTTAAATGATTATCTTAAGGATGATACTATAACAAATGAAAGCGACACTGCTGCATTAAATAGCATTAATACTTTTAAAGATAAATTTTTAAACTTAAGAAATGAATTAGACGAATTAAGACATGAAATGCACCTCAATAAAATGAAACTTGCTTCGCTTAAAAACGAGCAGGATCAACCGATAAAAGAAATTGAAACTACTATTGGGCATAAAGCTTTAAAGGAGCGTTACAATAATTTTAGCGAAACGTTTATTAAAATAAAAAATGAGTTTCAAAAGTTTGAAAATGCCAGGCAGTAATATTGAATAAATTCTTTTAAAACGATAGCCTGATTTGCTGTTCGTCTTCGAACTAATATTATATGATCACTTTTTATCTTTAATCAAACTAATTAATCTTTCAAAACAGATGATTTTTTTAGTTCATCTGCCTATTTAATTTTAAAATCTTTCCACTTTTCTGCATCATGATTAAACCATTTCGCAGATTTATTGATGATGTAATTCTTTTAGCTACTATCAAAATGCAATTCTTCTTTTTTTATCACATGTTGCCATAATCTGTAAAACAAAATCTAAATCTATCTTCTTTCTATTTATAAACTCTTTTGATTTTATTACGATGTTTAATTAATATTTTTTGATACTTTAAGTTGGAAAATATATTTGTGTGTTCCCTATATTGACATTTTATAAATATTAATGAAAACGCAACCTCTATCATCCAAAAAATAAATTAATAGATTTGATTTTAGTAACTGCTTTTTACATTTTATATAAAATACATGAAAAAGATTTTTGTTATACTTTTTGTGCTTCATTCATTTTTGTTGAATGCACAAACAATAAACGAATATTTTCCAAAGATAAGAAACAACCAGGCTGAGCTTACGGCTTTCATTTCACAAATGCCAAAAGGCGGCGATTTGCATAACCATTACAGCGGCGCTATATACGCAGAAAGTTATATTAACTGGGCGCTTAAAAATGATTACTGGTTAAATACACAAACGTTGCAGGTAAGCGCAGATGGTAGTTCAGGTGAAGACTGGACAAGATTTTCTGTGCTCGACAAAGAAGGCAAACTAAATATTTATCGTGAGAAGTTAATGCAATTATGGAGTATGAAAGACTACAACGGCGCTGATGCTGCAGAGCAACATTTTTTTGCAACATTTGGCCTGTTTTCTCCTTTAAGTAATATTAATTATAGTGATGGGCTTGCTGAATTAAAACAGAGAGCCATCGCAGAAAATGTATCTTATCTTGAAGTAATGTTTAGCCGTGTTGATCTTTCAAAGCAAAACATTGATTCAACAAACGAGTATAATACAATACTCAAAAATATTCAACAACAACATGATACAGCAAAACTAAAACAAGTGCTTGACAGGCTATACTACAAGATTATGCAATTGCCGGTAAAGACAGCGTAAACAGTTTCACACATTTTCTCGATTCACTGCATAATAATTTTTATATTGATGATGATAACTTTACCATGCGTTATCAAACATATATTCTACGCACTCAAAATGCTGTAACTACTTTTAAAAATTTTGTGGCATCGTTTGAAGCTGCAAAAACAGATTCACTTATTGTAGGTGTAAATATTGTAGCGCCGGAAGATGATCCTGTTTCTTTGAGAGATTATTGGCTGCACATGCAAATGTTTGCGTATTGTCATCAAAAAAATAGTGATGTAAAATATTCCATGCATGCAGGAGAAATTACTGCAGGTTATGTGCAGCCGGAAGAACTCACGCATCATATTTCTGAAGCAGTTTACATAGCAAAAGCGCAGCGCATTGGGCATGGTGTTGATATTGCTTATGAAAAAGATAATTACAAATTACTTAATTACATGAGCAAAAATCATATTGCTGTAGAAATAAATTTATCAAGTAATGAATATATTCTTGATGTAAAAAATGATGCGCATCCTTTAATGTTATATAATCATTTTCATGTACCCATTGTTATAAGTACAGATGATGCTGCTATAAACCGCAGCAGTCTTACTGAACAATATGTGCAGCTCGCATTACGCTATAAAGAAATTAGTTATAGTGATATTAAAAAATTTGTTTACAATAGTATTATGTACAGCTTTATAAATGACGCGAAAAAACAAACATTAAAAAAAGATCTTGATAATCGCTTTAAAAAATTTGAACAGTATGTTTTAAACAATCAACCTCAATAAAGGAAATAACTGGCTTGTTTAGTTTTGCAAACTTGTTTCATTTACTTTGTAAAAAAATTCTGGCTTGAAATTAATACTTACAGAAAAACAAATTCAATTAACAGTAAAGCGTTTGGCACATCAGGTTTTGGAGAATCATTTAAATCTTCAAAACACGGTGCTCATTGGCATTCAGCCACGTGGTATTTTTTTAAGTGATAGAATTGTGAATGAATTAAAGCAAATTATTCCGGCAAATAAAATACTGTACGGCAAACTGGATATTACATTTTACAGAGATGATGTGCGGCAGGAATTAAAATTAGCAAATGCAACACATATTCCATTTAGCACAGCGGCAAAAAATATAATAATTATAGATGATGTTTTATGGACAGGAAGAACTATACGCTCTGCGCTTGATGCATTGATTGATTTCGGGCGACCTTCAAAAGTAGAATTATGTGTGTTGATTGATCGCCGTTTTAGCCGGGAATTGCCAATCCAGGCAGATTATGTTGGAAGAACAATAGATACTTTCCCATCGCAAAAAGTTTTTGTGCATTGGAAAGAGAACCATGGAACAGATGAAGTAATTTTAGAATGAAGCTTAACTACAATAAATCTTTTATCTTCGCCCTTTAATGAGACTTTCTTCTAAAAACCTGCTTGGTATTAAAGATCTCTCCAAAGAAGATATTCAGTTAATTCTTTCCACCGCTACACAGTTTAAAGAAGTTCTTCAAAGACCGGTAAAAAAAGTTCCATCGCTAAGAGATGTTACTATCGTAAATCTATTTTTTGAAAATTCTACACGCACCCGTTTTTCGTTCGAGCTTGCTGAAAGAAGGCTGAGTGCAGATGTGCTGAATTTTGCTGCCAATAGTTCTTCTACCGCCAAAGGCGAAACTTTGCTGGATACGGTGAACAATATTTTAAGCATGAAGGTGGATATGGTAGTGATGCGGCACAGTGCTTCCGGTGCGCCGCATTTTTTATCGCAACATATACCGGCCGCAATTGTAAATGCCGGCGATGGTATCAACGAACACCCAACGCAGGCTTTGCTCGATGCTTATTCTATGCAGGAAAAAACGGGAAAGCTTGAAGGTTTAAAAGTTGCAATCATTGGTGATATAATGCACAGCCGCGTTGCTTTGAGCAATATTTACCTGCTTAAAAAAATGGGCGCTGAAGTTATGGTTGCAGGTCCGCCAACACTTATTCCAAAATATATAAAAGAAGCATTCAACATAAACGTAACATACAATTTAAAAGAAGCTTTGCAATGGTGTGATGTTGCGAATGTTTTGCGCATTCAACTTGAAAGACAAAACCAGCCATTGTTTTCTTCTTTGCGTGAATACAATATTGCATATGGAATTAAAAGAAGTTTGTTGGATGATCTGAAAAAAGAAATTGTAATCATGCATCCGGGTCCTATTAACCGTGGTGTTGAGCTTGACAGCGATGTTGCCGACGGACCTTATTCTATTATTTTAAACCAGGTTGAAAATGGTGTGGCGGTGCGCATGGCAGTTTTATATTTATTAAGTTCCAATTCAGAAAATTAAATAACTTATGCAACGCATCTGTTTATTTCCCGGCACATTCGATCCTGTAACTCTCGGGCATACAGATATTATTTTTCGCGCTAAACCATTGTTTGATAAAATTGTAATTGGCGTGGGAAAGAATTCAAGCAAAGCCCCTATGTTTTCTGCTGCGCAACGCTTGCAATGGTTTGAAGATATTTTTAAAAATGAGCCAACGATTGAATCAGCTATTTATGAAGGATTGACCATTGATTTTTGTAAAAAGATAAATGCAAGGTTTATTCTCCGTGGCATTCGTTACGTAAGCGATTTTGAATATGAAAAAGCGATTGCAGATGCCAACAGAACTTTAGATGCAAGTATTGAAACAATTTTTTTAACCGGCGAACCAAAATATACATCTGTTGCTTCAACTATCGTTAGAGATATTATTCGCAATAATGGCGACGCTTCACCTTTTTTACCTGAAGTGGTAATACAATCTTTAAAAAAATAAAAAAGACACCTTTTGAGTGCCTTTGTAGCGGGATGGGGAATTGAACCCCAGACCTCCGGGTTATGAATCCGACGCTCTTACCAACTGAGCTACCCCGCCAACGGGTGGCAAAAATAAAACATTTGACTTTAACAGCTAAACTCTTCCCGGATATTCTTCCAAAGCTTTTTCTAAACAATCCATTGCACCTTCTATAGATTCAAGATTTAAAACATACGCTAAACGTACTTCTTTTTTACCCAAGCCTTCTGTGCCATAGAAACCTGTTGCCGGCGCTAACATTACGGTTTGTTTATTATAATTGAAATCTTCGAGCAGCCACTGACAAAATTTATCAGAATCATCTATCGGCAATTTTGCCATTGCATAAAATGCGCCTCCTGGGTTTGGACAAAATACACCTTTCATTGCATTCAACCTTTTTACAATTAAATCCCTGCGTGCTTTGTATTCTGCTTTGGTTACATCAAAATAATTATCAGGTAAATCAATCGCAGCTTCACCTGCAATTTGTCCAAAAGTTGGCGGACTTAACCTTGCCTGCGCAAATTTCATTGCTGCATTATATAAATCTTTGTTGCGTGTTATAAATGCACCAATCCTCGCACCACAACTGCTATATCTTTTGCTGATTGTATCCATCAACACAACATTATCATCGCATTCTTGTAATTGCATTGCGCTGAAATGTGTGCCTTCATAACAAAACTCGCGGTAAGCTTCATCAGCAAACAAATACAAATTATATTTCAACGCAATTGTTTTCAAAACCTGCATTTCTTCTTTACTGTATAAATAACCTGTAGGATTATTTGGATTGCAAACAACAATTGCTTTTGTTTTTTTTGTGATGGCTTTTTCAAAATCTTCAATCTTCGGCAATGCAAAACCATTTTCAATATGCGATGTTATCGGCACAACATTTACACCTGCGGCAACAGCAAATCCATTATAGTTTGCATAAAAAGGTTCAGGAATAATTACTTCATCACCTGCATCCATGCAAGCCATAAATCCAAATAAAATTGCCTCGCTTCCGCCTGTTGTAATAAGTATTTGCGTATAGTCAATACCAATTGCATTCTTCGCATAATAACTTACAAGTTTGCGCCTGTAACTTTCATTACCTGCGCTATGACTGTATTCTAAAATTTTAAAATCTGAATGTCGCACCGCATCTAAAACAAGCTTGGGCGTTTCAATATCAGGCTGACCAATATTAAGATGATAAACCGTTATTCCTTTTTTCTTTGCTGCTTCTGCATACGGAACCAACTTGCGTATTGGAGATGGCGGCATTTGTTTTCCGCGTTCACTGATAGTAAGCGTTGACATATAGCAAACCTAATAAAATAATAATTTAGTTTATTTGTTGATATGACTAATACAGAACAAAAATTAATATGGACGATTGGACATTCAACGCGAACGCTGGAACATTTTATGGAAATGCTTCAATCATTTAATATTGAACTGTTGATTGATGTAAGAAGTTATCCAGGTTCAAAACGTTATCCGCATTTTAATAAAGAGCATCTTAAAAATTACTTGGCGGAAAAAAATATAAACTATACGCATCTGAAATTACTTGGCGGAAGAAGAACTGTAAAAAAAGATTCAAAGAATACAGGCTGGCGGCATCCTGCTTTTCGCGGTTATGCAGATTATATGGAAACAGAAGATTTTAAAAATGGAATTGAAGAATTAGAAAAGAATGCCATCGAACAAAAAACTGCATACATGTGTTCTGAAGCTGTTTGGTGGCGTTGCCATCGTTCAATGATTTCTGATTATTTAAAATTAAAAGGCTGGTTGGTTTATCACATCATGGAAATAAATAAAGCTGACGAACATCGCTACACACAGCCTGCAAAAATTATTGATAGGAAATTATCTTATGAAGAAAATACATTGCTGTAATTATGTTCTGCTGTAATTAGGCGCTTCTCTTGTTATTTCAATATCGTGCGCATGACTTTCGCGCATACCTGCATTCGTAATTTTTACAAATGTTGCCTGTTGTAAATCTTTAATTGTATTAGCGCCGCAATAGCCCATGCCTGCACGTAAGCCGCCGGTAAATTGTGTAACCACTTCATTCAAATAGCCTTTGTATGCAACACGACCTTCAATGCCTTCAGGCACTAATTTTTTTATACCATCCTCCACATCCTGAAAATAACGGTCGCTGCTGCCTTGTGCCATTGCTGCAATACTGCCCATACCGCGATATTCTTTAAACTTTCTACCCTCATAAATAATTGTTTCACCAGGGCTTTCTTCTGTACCTGCAAAAACACTTCCCATCATAACTGTGTCTGCACCTGCTGCTAACGCTTTAACCATATCACCTGTATAACGAATTCCGCCATCTGCAATAACTGGAACACCTGTATTTTTTAATGCTGCCGTTGCCTGCATAATGGCTGTAAGCTGCGGCACACCGGCACCTGCCACAATACGTGTTGTACAAATAGAACCAGGACCAATACCAACTTTTACGGCATCAGCACCTGCGCTTGCCAAAGCTTTTGCGCCTGCTGCTGTACCAATATTACCTGCAATAACCTGTAAATCTTTAAAGTCTTTCTTTAATGCTTTTAATACAGTAATAACACCTTTGCTATGTCCATGTGCACTATCTAATGTAACCACATCAACACCAACATGCATTAATGCAGCAGCACGTTCTGTTATATCTCTTGTAATACCAAGCGCAGCGCCAACAAACAATCTTCCGAATTCATCTTTTATTGCATTTGGAAAATTTCGCAACTGTAGAATATCGCGATAAGTAACCAAGCCTGTAAGCTTTCCTGCTTTATTTACAACAGGCAGTTTTTCTATTTTATATTTATGAAGTATGATTTCTGCTTTCTTAAGATTCATTCCATCTGGTGCGGTAATAAGATTTTCCTTCGTCATCACCTCGCTTACTTTTTTCTTCTTATCATCTTCAAACCTTAAATCGCGATTGGTAAGAATACCAACAAGTACATTATTTTTATCAACGATTGGTATTCCGCCTATACGGTTTTCTTTCATCAGTTTTAATGCATCCCCTATTGTTGCATCTGCCAGTAAAGTGATAGGATCTATAATTAGTCCGCTTTCACTGCGTTTTACTTTTCGTACCTGCTCCGCTTGCTTTTCAATAGACATATTTTTATGCAGAACACCTATACCACCTTCTCTTGCCAACGCAATTGCAAGGTTAGCTTCTGTAACTGTATCCATTGCTGCGGACAACATTGGAATGTTAAGCTTTAATGTTTTTGTAAGACGAGTGGAAAGATCCGTTTCGCGGGGAAGTACCTGGCTGTATGCCGGCATTAGGAGCACATCATCAAAAGTTAAACCTTCACCAAAAAAACGAGCGGACGAAGTACCGTTAAATATTGTTGCCATGTGCAAAGATATAACAGTAAATTATTGAGTACAAAATTTCATCCGAACACAATTTTTCAACCAAAATATAATTAAGTGTTATATTAACAATTAATAGCTCTGGAAAAATCTTATTACTTTCACGCTGTCATTCAATTGAACGAGCATTCTATTTTATAGAAAGCGTAATGACATAAGTTATCTGATGAAAGCAATAATTCCGGTTGCAGGTGCAGGTGCAAAATTGCGCCCGCATACATATACTCAGCCTAAAGCATTAATACCCATTGCAGGTAAAACCATTCTAAGTTTTATTGTTGACCAATTACGTGAAGCTGGCATTCATGAATTTATTTTTATTGTTGGATACCTTGGCGATAAGATTCATGAATATGTGTTGCAAACTTATCCTGAACTTACCTGCCACTTTGTTTATCAGAATGAAAGACAGGGAACAGGTCACGCAATTGAATTAACAAAATCAATAGTAGGCACTGATGAAGTGCTGGTAACATTGGGAGATACTATTTGTGACTACGATATAAAAGAAGTAATCTCATCTGACAGTAATTTATTGGGTATAAAAAAGGTAGATGATCCGCGCAGTTTTGGTGTTGCTGAACTTTCCGGTGAAGGAACCGTTGACCATGTAATTGAAAAACCTGCTATTCCAAAAAGTAATATGGCACTGGTAGGAATTTATAAAATAAAAGACACTGCTATTTTATTTGAATGCCTGGAGCATTTGTTCAGGCAAAACATAAAGAGTTATGGTGAATATAATCTTACTGATGCATTGGATTGTATGATTCGCCGCGG
>CAXSDU010000036.1:0-31686 GCA_964236165.1 uncultured Parafilimonas sp.
ATAATTATCATGATCAGGATAACCAATTGATCTTGCAATAATATTTGTTGGTGCAGGATGTGGCTGACCAAATCCAAAACCTAATGCCGAATAAAAAGCAAATGCATCCATTTGAAAAAATGCGCCGTTATGATGAAAGTCATCGCCAATAAACCAATTAGTAACCGGTGCCTGCGGACTAACTGCTTTTAGTGCAGGATGGTTACTTGCCGCTGCCATGGTAGAATAAAATCCCGGATATGAAATTCCGTGCACACCAACTTTTTTATTGTTGTGTGGAATGTTTTTTATCAGCCAATCAATTGCATCATACGTATCGCTGGCTTCATCAATATCTTTATTTGTTTTTTTATTTGGATTGAATGGGCGCACGTTTATAAATTCACCTTCACTCATCCATCTGCCACGTACATCTTCCCAAACCATAATATAATTTTCTTTAAAATAATCTTTGATGTAAGAATCCCACACATCAGTAAAATTATTTTCGCCATAAGGTGCGCACGAGTATGGTGTTCTTTCCATTAAAAACGGATGCACTTGGGTTGTATCTTTTGGCATGTAAACAGCAGTAAATAATTTTACGCCATCGCGCATTGGAATATAAAATTCTTTTTTTGTATAATTATTTACAATCCAGGTTGAATCTGCATTTTGCGCGGTTACTTTAAAAAAAATGAAAAGACTTAAGAATATAAATATTTTTTTCATGAAATAATTTTAAGCATCGTTTTTACAAATGTAATTTGTACACAAAAAAAATCCCGCAGTTTGCGGGAAAGATTTTATTCGGCTTTTGAAATTTTTAAAACATTTGTTGGCAGATGTAAATCTACCGGCGTACTGCCAGTATTTACAATTACGTTTCCTGATTTTATAAATCCCCTCGATTTTAAAATATTTATCTGATCCTTAATAATATCATCCAAACTTATTTCTTCATCATAATAAAAAGCTCTTACGCCCCAGCTTAAGCTAAGTTGATTTACCAATGCTCTTGCTTTGGTAAAAATGTATAATGGCGATTGTGGCCGGTAACTGCTAAGCATAAATGCTGTATATCCGCTTTGTGTCATTCCAATTAAAGCATCAGCATTTACATCTTTTGCAATTTTACATGCGTTATAGCAAATAGCATCACTTAAAAAAGATGGTGAATGCGCAAGCGGTTTAAGATCATCTTCGCGGTTATAACGGTATTCTGTTTTTTCTACTTCAAGAATTATACGGCGCATAGTTTCTACTACAAGTGGCGGATGTTTGCCTGTTGCCGTTTCTGCACTTAGCATTACAGCATCAGCGCCTTCTAACACAGCGTTTGCAACATCTGTAATTTCACTTCTGTTTGGTTTTACATGATCAATCATACTCTCCATCATTTGCGTGGCAACAATTACAGGTCTTGCACGGTGAATACATTTACGTATTATTTCACGCTGCGCCATCGGCACTTTTTCTACCGGCAGTTCAACACCCAAATCGCCGCGGGCAACCATTACAGCATCAGACTCCAGCACAATATTGCGGAGATCTTTTAATGCTGAAGGCATTTCAATTTTTGCAATTACTTTACTGGAACAATTTTTTTCAGCAAGTCGTTGTTTTAAATCAATAATATCTTCTGCTTTTCTTACAAAAGAAAGCGCTACCCAATCTACTTTTTGTTCAATAATAAAATCCAGATCAATAAGATCTTTCTCAGTTAGTGCCGGCAAAGAAATTGCTGTATCAGGTAGATTAACACCTTTTTTCGGTAACAGAATACCGCCGTAAGTAACCACAACTTTTACATCATTATCCTGTGTTATTTCAATTACAACAACTTCAATCTTGCCATCATCAATTAAAATTTTATCTCCCACTTTTACATCTGCATGAAGATTAGGATAGGAAACATAAATTTTTTCTTTTGTACCTAATACTTTTTCGTGTGATGTGAACGTAAGAATATCACCAGTATTAATTTCGAGCAAGCCATTCAGTATATCTCCAACCCTTAATTTTGGGCCTTGCAGATCTGCAAGAATGGAAACATTATACGGCTCTTCATCATTCATCCGGTTTATAAGCTGAATAATTCTTGCTTTATCATCATGCGTGCCGTGCGAGAAATTAAGTCTGAATACATTTACGCCAGCTTTTACAAGCTCTAAAAGTTTTTCATATGTATCGCATGCAGGTCCAACTGTGGCAACAATTTTTGTGCGGTGAAAGGTGTGTTCAATTCCCGCCTGCTTATCCATTTCTTTATGCAAATACTTTTCTATGCCGTCTGACATGTAATTTTTTTTTTATTAATCAACTTGCTAATATCTTAACAATATTAAGCCAGTCCTCTCCAATTTTTTGTTTTTCACGAATAGCAATTTCAAGTGGTGTATAGTGCATATTGTTATGCAGAATACCTACCATTACGTTGTGCCTGCCTTCTATTAAACATTGCACGGCATGATAACCCATGCGGCTTGCAATGAAACGATCGATACAACTTGGCGGACCACCTCGTTGTATGTGCCCGAGAATTGTTACCCTTGTTTCAAAGCCTTTTGTTTTTTCTTCTACCAGCCGCGCTACTTCGTTGGCACCTTTTGCGTCTGAATTAGGATCTGGCTGATAACCTTCTGCCACCACTACAAGGTTCACTAATTTTTTTCTTTTTTCAGATTCTGTGAGCGAAGCAATCATTTCATCTAAAGAGGTGTTTACTTCAGGCATTAAAATATTTTCTGCTCCTGTGGCAACGCCGCTGTGCAAAGCAATATAACCTGCATGTCTGCCCATTACTTCAACAATAAATAAACGATCATGCGAATCTGCGGTATCTCTTATCTTATCAATTGCTTCAACAGCTGTATTTACTGCAGTATCAAAACCAATTGTAAAATCAGTTCCATATAAATCTTTATCAATAGTGCCCGGAATGCCGGTACATGGTATGCCAAACTCTTTACTTAATTTATAAGCACCAGTAAAACTACCGTCACCACCAATTACAACAAGACCATCAATACCTCTTTTCTTTAAATTTTCATATGCACGTTTTCTTCCTTCTTCATTATAAAAATCTTTACTGCGGGCCGTTTTTAAAATGGTTCCACCGCGTTGTATAATGTTGGCAACAGAACGGGAATTCATCTGATGAATATCATCTTCAATCATTCCGTTATAGCCACGCATTACGCCAAATACTTCTAAATCTCTGTAGATAGCAGTTCTTACAACAGCACGGATGGCGGCATTCATTCCCGGCGAATCTCCACCAGAAGTGAGTACGCCGATCTTGGTAATTTTTTCAGACATTATTTGTACTCAAGGTTAATCCAAAATTGCTTAACTGAAAACAATGCAGTACACGATTCTTGCTTCGCGTCAAAAATAAGGAGTTTTTTTCAGCAATAATTTTGTTCTGCAATTAAGAATTAAAACTTCATTAATTTTAAATAAAATATTATGGCATTCTTTAATCAGCATATTGATATTTTAGTTGGGACATTCTTGATTTTATCTGCATTCTGCATTTTTATTTTTCCGCCAAAGTTTGGCAACAACTTTTATGGTGTTACAACAAACTGGACTTTGAAAAATAAAACTCTTTGGGTAAGCGGACAAAAGTTATTTGCTATGTCAATTATTATTATTGGATTGATTTTTTTTGTAATAGGGAATTTAAAAATACATACAGAAATTTCTTCGTTGCCAATGTTTTTAATACTTATTGCGCTTTGGACTGTATCTAAATATTTTGTTCATAAAATTCTCCAAAAAAAGCATAATAATATCGCATTTTGAAATCGATATGAATTTACTTTTCGCCAATGGCATATTTAATGCCGCCCGATAATATTTTTAAAAATAAAGGATCACTGTAAGATTCTTTTGTATGCCCTAAACCAAGATAAAATGAACGGCCGCCATCATAATTATGATACCAGCATATTGGATGATAATCTCCGTTTTCTCCGCCGGAATACGTTTTTTCATCAACAGTTAAAAGTACATGCACATCATTCCAATGTGTTTCTTTAAAATTATACCATTCATCAAATTTTTTCCAGGATAAAGGCAACATTTGCGTTGCAATAAAATTGGTATCGGAAACACGTATTTCTGCTTCCTGTTGTTTTGGATGGCTCTTAAAATATGCGCCTACAAGATTGTTATACCAAGGCCATTGATATTCTGCATCTGCAGCCGCATGAATGCCAATATAACCTTTACCACTTTCAATAAAGTGTTTTAAAGCTTCCTGCTGCGCATCGTTTAATAATGCGCCCGATGTATCTGACGTACTTAAGAAGATTATAGCCGCATATTGTTTAAGGTTGTTATCTGTAAACTTTGAAGCGTTAGTTGTTGTATCAACATCAAAATGCATTTGTTTGCCTAAACCCTGTATTGCAGCAATACCATCAGGAATAGATTCGTGATAATAAAAAGTTGTTTTTGAAAACACCAATAATTTAGGCTGCTTTGCAAAACTTAAATAATAAAAAGATATACCTAAAAGTAAGAAGAAGATTTTTTTCATGCGGTAATGATATTTTGATGAAGATAAATATTTATGATAACAACTACATTCGCTAAGTTAAGTGGCAACAAAAGATTATTATAAAATACTCAATGTAAAATCAGATGCATCTCTTGCAACTGTAAAACAAGCTTATAGAAAACTTGCTATGAATTATCATCCCGACCGAAACCCGGAAGATGATTTGTCTGCAGCAGTATTTGCTGATATTGCAGAAGCATATTCAGTTATAGGTAATTTATCTGCAAGAAAAAAATATAATCAGCAGCGTTACCACACAGCGCCGGAAGAATATACAAAACCGGCAGAAACAATTGAATCATTAGTGAGTAAAGCATTGCAATTAAAAAATCAAATTAATAATGCCGATCCGTTTCATTTAAATCGTGATGCTTTGCTGTATTCTATAAAAAAATTATTTCCTGATGATATTTCTGCATTGCTTAAAACAAATGAAATACAACAAAAAGATTTTTTAGAAATTATTGCCTTTTGCAGCAGCATGCTTACTTCAGTACAAATAAAAAACCTGTTTAAAATAATACAGCCTTTATTTAATAAACACCTTTGGTTGCAGCAACAATTGCAAACAGAATTAAACCGTCAAACAAAAAAAGAGCAATGGGAAAAATATAAAATAGTGCTGGCGATTGTTATTGCAATATTACTTTGTGTTATTATTTTCTTCGTTACAAAAAATTAAAATGTATTGCACTCTTATTATATCGCGCTATCCAAAATATCTTAGCTTCTTTGGTTTTTTTTCAATGATTATTTTTCGCCTGCCGTTAATGCTAAATAAAAAAATAATTTTCTGGAAATTAATGGGCAGTGGACGAAATGGAACATTTGATATTAAGCCAGATCTTCATCAATGGGCTTTATTATATACAACTGTTGAGCCTTCAATATATATTCCATCTTTTATAAAAAAATATTTTAAATTTTTTAAGTGTGATGTTAAGCAATTTGTTTTACAGCCTTTAGAAGGACATGGTTTGTGGGATGGCAAAAAAGTTTTCGATGAACTACCAAAACAAAATGAACATAATGGTGCAATTGCCGTGCTTACAAGAGCAACAATTAGAATAAGCCGTTTAAAAAATTTCTGGAAAAATGTTAGTCCAGTTGCAGATAAAATGTCATCATCACCGGGTTTTATTATTTCTTACGGCATTGGTGAATTGCCCTGGATAAAACAAGCAACTTTCAGCGTTTGGCAAAATAAAGAAAGTATAAAAATGTTTGCATACAAAATGCAGCAACATGCTGATGTTATAAAAAAAACCCGCGCAGAAAAATGGTATAAAGAAGAAATGTTTGTACGATTTCGCATTATAACTGTTGAAGGTTTCGATAAGAGTCTTGAAACAAAAATGCTTAACTTGCAGGTTTCTTATGAAGCATAATACTAACGATCAACTACTTGCTATTTTTTTAAATCTTATCTAAGCGTTCTGCTTAAAACTGCTTTGCCTTTTATTTTTTTATTCAAATTAAAATTTATGCTTTTAAACGATAAAGAATTATACGTAGAATCTGAAATTGGAACGTTACGAAAATTAATCATTCACAGTCCTGATGGCGGCATTGGAAAAATTATTCCCAGCACTTTTTCAGACAATTTATACGATGATATTGTGCATTTAAAAAGTATGCAGAAAGAGTACAATCATTATGTGCAATTGCTTTTATATTTTTTAGATCCTGAAAAAATAAAATACCTGCGCAACTGCCAGTCATCAAATCCTGAAACAAAAGCAAATTGTTTTATTCCCGGCAAAAAAGAATATTTTAATTCTGATAAAGTTTTAGAAGTTCAGCATTTGTTAGAACAAATTATAAAAGATGAAAATGTAAAGCTGCGCTTAATTTCAGCCGTTTGTTCGTACGAGGAAGCAAGCCATAAAATATTACAACAACTTGAGGCAATAACTGATCCGGCTTTACTTGCAAAAATTTTAATCAGCGGTATATTGCCAAAGTCTGCAAGCAATTTAGCAGAAGATCAATACATCTTCCCTCCTGTTCCCAACTTTATTTTTACAAGGGATATTGGTATTATGATTAAAGACCATATTCTGCTAAGCCGTATGGCAACAACGGCAAGAAAGCGCGAATCACTCATTACTAAATTTCTTGCTTTATATTTTTTATTTAATGAAGATGTTTCCAAAGTAATTGAAGTGATTGAAGACAGTGATTTCTTTTTATATGAAGAACAGGAACGCAAAGCAAGATTTATTAGTATTGAAGGCGGCGACATAATGATGATACACCCGCAGCACTTAATTGTTGGTTGTAGTGAGCGTACTTCGTCAAACGCAATTAATGAAATTATTCATACTATTTATTCAAATGAAAAATTAGGTATTGAAAAAATCTCTGTAGTAAAAATTGCAAAGAACCGCGCACAAATGCATATTGATACCATATTTACACAGGTTAAACGCAACGTATGGGTTTTGTATGGACGCTATTCTGAAAACATTCTTGCTACAGAAAATAAAGTAAAACAATCTTATCTGCGTAGGTTTATGCATCAGCCAGATTTAATTGCAATTGAAGAACCTGAAGTATTGCAATTTTATAAACCTGTAACAGAAAAATATTTACCTGATAAAGATTATAGTTTAAATAAAAAGCTTACAGGCATAGAAGAATTACTTAAACAAATAAGTATTGAAGATTATAATTGTAAGCCTGAAGATGTTGAAATTATTTATAGCGGCGGCAACGAATTTCCTTACGATGATCGTGAACAATGGACAGATAGTTGTAATGTAGTGGCTTTAAAAGAAGGTGTTGTGGTTGGTTATGATAGAAATGATTTTACAGCAGCCGCATTTAAGAAAGCCGGTTTTAATATTATTACTACTGCAGAACTATTTAAAAATTTTGACGCAGGTTTAGATCCGCAAAGTCTTTTAAACACATTAATATTACTGCCATCAGCAGAATTATCAAGAGCACGTGGCGGACCACATTGTATGAGCATGCCTTTATTGCGTGATAAACTTTCATAAAAAATTTTATGCAGAATACAGATAAGATTTTAATGATTCGCCCGGCGGCGTTTACTTATAATACAGAAACTGCAGTAAATAATCTTTTCCAGGTTAAAGGTGATGGCAACGCACAAAAAAATGCATTAAAAGAGTTTGATGCATTTGTTGAAATTTTAAGAAGGAATAATGTTGATGTAACTGTAATTAATGATACGTCTGAACCGCACACGCCTGATTCTATTTTTCCTAATAACTGGATATCTTTTCACGAGAACGGAACGGCAATACTTTATCCAATGTATGCAGAAAACCGGCGTGCAGAGCGTAAGCAATATGCAAAAGATATCATCTATAAAAAGTTTAATAAAAACAACATCATTGATTTGACTTCTTTTGAAAAAGAAAATCTTTTTCTTGAAGGAACAGGCAGCATGGTTTTAGACAGAGAAAACAAAATTGCATATGCTTGCCTCTCTCCCCGCACAAATAAAAATATACTGGATATTTTTTGTGAAAAAATGAATTATGTTGCTTGCAGTTTTGAAGCAAATGATGAAAACATAAACCAGATATATCATACAAATGTTATGATGTGTGTTGCGGATAAATTTGTTGTTATTTGTCTTGATTCAATAACTAATAAAACCGAAAAAGAAGAAATCATTAATACGATTAAAAAAACTTCAAAAGAACTAATTCCAATTACATATGCTCAAATGAATTGTTTTGCCGGCAATATGCTCCAAATAAAAAATGCTGTTGGAGAAAAGCTGCTTGTTATGTCGCAACAGGCTTTTAAATCTTTAACGCAAACACAAATTTCAACACTTGAAAAATATAATACACTTGTGTATTCAGAAATAAAAACAATTGAAACAAGTGGCGGCGGAAGTGCGCGATGCATGATTGCTGAAGTGTTTTAAAACTGGAAATTATATCTTGTCTTATCCGGATATGGGAAAAACTTAATCTTATACAATGTGTAAAAAATACAACGCAATTTTACACTGTTGTTAATAAGAAGTACTCTTAGAATCCAATTATCCAAAAGAAGAACCAAAAAGAAACAATTGCCCCCGTTGAAACTATTACGGTATTGTTTCCAAAAAAAAGTCTCGCGTTAAGCGGGATTTTTTTTATTGTTCTATAACTCCATAAATTATACTTTTAGTCACCTTTCTTAAGTGTATCGGCTAAAACCGGTTGCGCATTCATTATAGATAAATTCAGGCTATCTGTTCCTTTTGGTAAATGATATTTTGTTTTAAAATTTGACATAGTTCCAGGCTTAACCATATCTGGAAATATATCTTCATGCTCTTCTACTCTTATGCCATTTTTGTAACATAAAATTTTTATTCGTATTTTTTTATAACTGCAAACAGATGCTGTATTAACTATTTTACCTTTTATAACAGTGGCTCCAAATAAATTTTTTTTATTGTCAGCGATTAATTTTAAAAACGTCTTCGGATGTACTTGTTCTTTTTGTGAAAGGCTTTGCTTGTTATCATCATAAGTTTTGTTATCAAATTTTTCTTTACAAGCACTAAAACAAACAATCATTAAACAAAAAAAATATCGCATAAAAAAATTATTTTATCAATTATATATAAATGATTTTAATTGTCATGTTATTTCAAGCTTCCAAACCAATCCACACTGCACCACCAATACTACTGCGCGAAGCTCCGGTTACAGACGCAAGTACCGTGTTTTCTTCCCTCCACCTTAAAACACCGAGCAATGCCATAATTAATGCTTCTTTATATTTTATAACTTCTGCTTCAGGAATAACAATATCAATATTGATTTGAGAAAGTTTTTCTTTCAAAACTTCAATTAAAAATTTATTAAAAGCACCTCCGCCGGTTATTAACAAATTATAGCGTTGTAAATTTTTCATTTCATTATTATCATTCAATAATATTATAATTGAATCAAAAACCTGTACAGCAATATGTTCAATATAAGTTCTTAATGCATCTTTTATATCTATTTTATAAGATCGAATAAGCGGATAAACAACCGAAATTCCAAATTCATTTGAAAGTGATTTTGGAAATGATTGTTTGTAATATTCGAGTTCATTTAATTCTTGCAATAAATTTGAATTTACTATTCCAGCTGCAGCAAGGTTTCCATCTTCATCATATTCTTTCTCATTTATTTGTGCAAGTTTATTTAGAATGCTGTTAGCAGCGCAAATATCAAATGCAATAAAACTATTTTCCGTTTGATAAGAAATATTTGCGATGCCGCCAATATTCAAATAAAAATTGTAACCTGGAAATAATAATTTTTCACCTATTGGTACAATTGGCGCGCCTTGGCCGTTTAAAGCAACATCTATATTTCTTAAATCACAAACAACGTTAATTCCTGTAAGTGCAGCAATGGTTGCACCATCTCCAAGCTGAGACGTCATATTAAATTCTGGTGCGTGAAAAACAGTATGACCATGAGAAGCAATTAGCTGCACCCGATGTTGTAAATTATTTTCTGTAATAAATTGATTTATTTTTTCTGACAAAAATTTTCCATACTGTACATGCAACAATATATAATTATAAGCATCCAAATTTTTTGCGTTGCGCAAAGTGTTTCTCCAATAATCATCATATTTATAGCAAGCGACTGCCTCAATTGAATAACTCCACACACCTCTGCTTTCTTCAAGTTTTGAAAAAACAATATCTAATCCATCTAATGACGAACCACTCATTAAACCTATAATTCTGTAAACCATATTAAGGCAAATAAATAAAAAAATTATTTAAGTGCTTTTAGATTAATTGTGCCCGTTGCAGAAGAAATGTTTACATTATAAATTCCATATGAATATGTTGCGGCATTAAATGTAATTAAGTTAATGCCTTTATTTATGCTTATAGTTTGTTTAGAAATTGTTTGACCCGCCATATTGTTTATGGTTATTTGCAATGACTGCTTTTGTGGTGAATTAATACTTACCTGTATTTTACTAATAAATGGATTTGAAAGCAACTGAGCGTTGAATGTTGGTTTGTTAAGTGATTTTGCAATTGCATTGCTTTCCAATTTTGATGTAGTTAAAGTTGCATCTCCTACATATAATTCATAGCCATATTGATGATTGGTTGCACCAAAAAATAATTTATTTCCCGTACCTATTAAAGTTTCAGGATTTGATTAAGTTGAAAGTATTGCATCCATCACCTGGTGCGTGCCTGTATCAGTGCCATCACTCATCTATATATAATTTGAATCAATAAAATATAATTTATGACCATCACTGGCAAAATCAGATATTCTATATGGCGATGGAAATTCTGTAAGAATTTTTACCAGCTTTGTATTTTGTGGAATTCCTGTTGTTTTCCAAAGACCAGTACCGTTAACGCCATCATAAGCAGTAAAATAAATTTTGTGTTTTGTAGTTATAAAATTTTGTGTTTCGGAAGAATAAATCCCTGGATTTATATCTTTCACAAGCTTTGTTCCTGTTTTTGTTCCATCAGTAACATGTAATTCCGATGCATTAAAATAAAGTTTGTTATTCTATCACTTCGCCATAATTCTCTCCCGTGAATGCCATCATCAGCTTCATAATAAATTACATTATTTAACACAGCATAACTATTTGTATAAGTGTAATATCGTTATACGGATTTGAATTTTTTGATTGATTAATATTCTTTACCAAATGAAAGTTTGAAGCAGATGCATTATTTGCTTTTAAATTATTGTTCTCAATTGGAATTTTTTGCTGCGGATGTAAATATTCTAATGCAGATGTTGGCAACTGATGTTTGGTAACTGCTTCAATTAAAAGCTGTGCATATGTTTGTTGCTTTTCAAGCAAATGCGTGTATAATAATGGATCGCTATACATCAATTCTTTTGGAGGATTATTTTTCTGTAATTTTTTTATAAAAGCAGGTAAGCTTTGCAAAGATTTTTTTTCAATTTCAGTTTGTGCAATACAAATTTGAAAACCTTCACATAAGGTTATTACAATTAGCAGCACAGTAAATTTTGTGTTCATGTTAGTTGGTATTAAATAATATTTTGTTTGATTTTGAAACGGGTTTAGTTGAATTAGCAAGCAGTTTGGTTGTGTAAAATTCTGTAAATTTATATAGGTTTTTTTTGATTTACGCATACTCAAATAACCTTTTATCTTCGTTAAATGATAACCAATTTAAGCAAGCAAGGCAGCCTGCTTACGGAATGGATGAGTGAATTGCGAGATGCCAATATGCAAACAGACCGGCTGCGTTTCAGGCGTAATCTTGAACGCATTGGCGAAGTAGCGGCGTACGAAATAAGCAAAACATTTTTATGGCAGGAAAAAGAAGTGCAAACACCACTGGGAACCCATAATAGTAAAACACTAACTAATCAGCCTGTATTAGCAACAATTTTACGCGCAGGTCTTCCTATGCATAACGGGCTTTTAAATTATTTTGATAAAGCGGATAATGCTTTTATTTCCGCTTACCGCAAACATCGCAGGGATGGAAGTTTTGAAATAAGCCTGGAATATTTAAGTTGCCCAATTTTGGAAAATCGAATTTTAATTATTTCTGATCCTATGCTTGCAACAGGTGCTTCAATAATAGCATCTTTAAAATCATTACTAAATCATGGCAAACCATCTGCAATACACGTTGTTTGTGCTATTGCCACTACTGAAGGAATAGATTACGTGGTACGTGAATTTGGTGAAAAATTATATATTTGGTGCGGAGATATTGATGAAGAATTAACTGCTAAAGGTTATATCGTTCCAGGTTTGGGTGATGCCGGCGATCTTGCCTTTGGTTCAAAATCTCAATTCTAAAACTAATTGCAGCGATATATGTTTTTCAACGGTCTATATTTACAAACGAATAACAATCCCAAAACTCAGTATGAAAATTCGGTTGCTTATATTTTTAGTGTACTTGCTGTAAATGTTTGGGCGCAGGATCCGCATTTCTCACAATTCTTTTCTTCACCTTTAACGTTAAACCCTGCATTCACAGGCAAGTTTGATGGTGTGATTAGAGCGGCAGCAAATTATCGTAATCAATGGCCTACTATTAACCGCGCATATGTAACCGGCACAGCATCTGTAGACTTTCCAATACTTGCCAAACACATTCCTTACAATGATACTTGGGGCGTTGGTTTTCTGGGTTATACTGATCAAAGCGCGGCTGGCGCAGTTTCCTTTAGTTATTATTCATTATCCACCGCATATCACAAAGGTCTTGATGAAGATGGATTTAATCAATTGGGTGCAGGCTTCCAGGTTACATATTCAAATTTGCTTATTAAAACTTCAGATCTAAAATTTGAAGACCAATTAACACCATTTGGATTTACGGGCATTACAAATGAAGTGTTTAATAATTCTACACTTAAATCAAGTTATGTTGATGTAAATGCAGGTTTGCTTTATACAACCAGTACATCTGCAAAAAACAATTTATATGCAGGTGTGAGTTTATATCACATTAATCGTCCGAAACAGGAATTTACCGGCATTAATTATGATCTTTATCCAAGAGCTACTTTTCATGCAGGCGGATATTTTCCTGTTGGTCCGATAACTACACTTCATTTCAGCGGGTTATTCAGCACGCAGGCCAGTGCATATGAAACACTTATTGGCGGAGCATTACAGTTTATTGCAGGTGATCCTGACGCAGATAATCCAACCAGTTTTTATATTGGTTTATGGGAAAGATTTGGTGATGCAACAATCCCTTATATCGGTTTAGAATTTAATAATCTTAGAATCGGCACATCTTACGATATAAATACTTCCAGTTTAAAAACAGCTTCGCAAAGCCGCGGTGGTATTGAGATTTCTCTTATCTATATAAAACATGCTGAAGAAAGTAAAGGACTTCCCTGTCCTAAATTTTAATGTTTATCAAACTTTATAACTCAATTATCCATTGTGCATGTTGTGCGTATGCTTTATTCCAGGAATTTTTCATACTTGATTGAAGTTTAGTAACAAGATCTGCGTTCGTTGCTTTTTTACCTTTTACCGGTAACATAAAATCGTTTGAAATTGGCTCAGCAGCTTCAACTTTGGTAGCAAACCAAGTTGTATGTAATCTGGGAATAGCCAAACCTAAAATCATTCCGGGCAAACTATTGAAAGATTCCGGACCGCCGCTGGTTGTAATTTGATCAGTATAAAAAGCAACAACAAAAACAGAATCCATAATTATTGTTGTGGCTTTGCGACAATTGAAACCTGCAATATCACGCGAATCGTTCGTAATCTTCCAGTGTGCTTTCCGCAAACTATCGCTGATTAAAAACATAGATTCAAAAACAGATTTTTGCGAAATGCTTTGCTGTGTTTGAAGATTACAAAAAACAATATTGCTTTGTGCGGGATCCTGAAACCAATCTGGTCCTTTTGGCTGAGCCACTTCGCGCCCGGGTTTATAAATTGTTTTGCCCTCATCAAAAAATAAATTAAAATAAGTTGTGTTCCATTCCGGCAATTGTTTTTTAATTGCACTTATAAAATCAAAACCATCACTATTACCTTTATTAACATCATCGAGTGCGTTATAAGTATTTACTTTTTTTTCAAATTCAATTTTCCCTTTCGAAAGAAAAATGTCTTGTGCAAAAGATGAATAATAAATAATGAATAAAGAAAATAGAAGAAGAAAATGTTTTTTCATTTTAAATAATTGTTGAGGCGCCGGCATTCCGGCAGGAGTTTTAGAAAAATTCCATACAAAACTTAACATGAAATATCTGTTTAATGTATTGTAGTTTCTTTCAGTAATTACATTAGTTTGTAATTGCCTGTCGTATCCTTTATTTTGATTTAATAAATCGTACACAGAAAATTTAAGTAAGCCTTTATCATTCTTTAAAAATTTTCTGCCGATATATGCATTCCAGACAATCACATTATTATTGGTATTGAAGAGAGTTGTTTTCTGCCTAAAATCTGCATTCACTTCACTATTAATTTCAAATTTCTTTAGCACATAAACAGTTGCTTCCAGGTGATGCGATTGCGTTAAATATTTAGTTTGTAAACCGGTATTAATTGAAGATTTTGAAATATTATAACCTATATCTGCGTAATAATTTATGTTATACTTTTTTTCTTTGTCTTTATTAAATCCAATATTCAGGCTTGGTGTATAATTATCAGTTTGATTTTTTTCACCGTTTACAAAATTTGAATAACGGCTGGCACTATATCTTAATCCATAATTTAAATTAAAATTTGCTTTGCTGAATTTTCTAAAAAAATTTAAACCTGAATAAAGATTATAATTTCCATCTGTATTAATGTAGCTATAAGTTGTTATACCATTTTTATCAGTAACCTGGTTAGTAACAATTGCGTTTGATGTAATACTTAAGCCACCATATAAAAAAAATCCTGCCTGGCTTAATACTTTATAACTATTCGCGTTGAAATTTATATTATGATTAAACTCCTGTTTTAAATTAGGATTACCTACTGTTATTATTAATGGATTTGTATTATCAGCAACAGGAGAAATTTGATCGATACTTGGTTGCTGACTTCGCCCTGCATAATTAAGAGAAATTCTTGACTGCGGATTTATTTTATAAACAAAATTTGCCTTGGGATAAAAATTAAAATAATTACGTTTAAGCACTGTGTCTTTAAATAAATCTTTCTGATTAAAATTAGTTGAAGCAACATCTGTTCCTGCACCTAACGTAATTTTTTTACCGTTATATTTTAATGCTGCACCGCCGGTATTTGTAGTTACATCAAAACTATAATGTGTACTGAACGTGTCATTCAACAACGAATATTTTCCGTCAAGTGCTTTATCGTACGATAAATTTTCTGCATCATTTGTACTTAACCTGAAAGCATAATTTAATTCTGCAAAAAGATTTTTTACTAATGGTTCTGTATAAACAAGTTTTGAATTAAAAATATTCACTTTTGAATCGTTCTTTTTTTCCTGGTTTGTTGTGTCAAGAAAATTTAAAATATCTTTTGTATAGAATGAATTTAATGAATACAGGAAACCATCAGAGTTAGAACTGTTATAAACGTTGCTGATGTTTAAAGAAATTGTTCTGCCAATTTTCTTAAACTTCTTCTTCAATAATAAATTAAGGTTTGCATTAGAATTATCACTATTAGAACTTGTAGTTCTTAAACTTTGATTTATTAAAGCACCGGTTGCATCCAATGATTTATTATTGTAATTGCTAAATGTATTTTGATGACCTGTATATCCGCTGCCTGTAAATTTTAAAGAAAAGCTGCTGTCAAATTGTTGTTCATAAACGCCGCTTAAAGAATGGCGATAACGGCTATTAAAAGTTTTTGATGATTCTGTATTGTAAAATAAACTATCAGGCAAAATAGACTGCGAAAATGAGCTTCCCTCACCCAATGTAGTTATCTTATTAAAGCGATAACTGCCATTCAAATTTTGTTTATCATCATTAAATTTATTGCCAAAATTTAAACCTGCTGCCCAGCTTTTAGGCACACCTTCACCATAAAAATTTCCGCTAGAAAATTCATCGCCGCCATCATTAATATAAAAACCACCAAAGTCATCATCATATTGCAAGTCGTTGCCGGCTCCATAACTATTTCGTTCATCCCAACCTAAACCTGTTTTGCCTGTGCTGCTCATTATACCATAAGCAGAGATTTTTTTCTTGCCTTTAAAATCATTTATCATTCCGCTGTTATTCCATCTGTCATTAGTTCCGCCGCCAACATCCAGCTTACCAAAATACCCTTTCTTTTTATCGTCTTTTAATTTAAGATTTATCGTTTTTGTTTTTTCACCATCATCAATACCGGTAAATTCCGCCTGGTCACTTTTCTTATCAAACACCTGAACAGATTTCAATGCATCTGCCTGCAAATTTTGTGTAGCAACAGTTGGGTCATTGCCAAAAAATTCTTCACCATCTACTAATACCTTTTGTACTTTTTCTCCTTGTGCAGTAATGTTTCCGTTTTTATCAACCTGTATTCCCGGCAATACTTTTAATAAGTCTTCTACACTGGCACCTTCCCGCACATGAAAACTATCAGCCGCATATTCAAGCGTATCGCCTTTCATGCGCATAGCGGCAATTCTTGTACGCACAGTAACATCAGCTAAAAGATTCGCTTCTAAAGTCATCATTATATCACCGAGATCTTTTTTAGCATTTGATTGCACCGAAATTGTATCAAAATAATCTGCATAACGGTTGTGCGTAATCATCAATACATATTTGCCTGAATCAAGATCATCTATCTCAAATAAACCACCTTCTTTACTGCGGCTAAATTTATACAGCGTAGAATCTTTTGCGTGTAATAAAGTGATTGTTGTGTTTACAAGTTTTTGGTGGGCTGATGTATCGTTGATAATTCCTTTTAAGCTTGCCTGTTGTGCCGAACTATAAAAACAAACCAGTAAAAAAAAAGGTAACAACGTAAAACATTTCTTCATAAGCGGAGGGTTTTCAATTCAAAAATGAAATAAAATATTCTTAAGAAGACGTTAATGAATGCTAATATTATATTAAAGAATCAGGATGCAAAAAATTGAGAATTCCACAAAGAATTATAAAAATAATTGTTGCATTGATTTTTTTTTGATCATTCGCACATTTTATTACCTGTTCAATAATTGTTTTTCTCTTACGATTGATTTAAACATATTCTTTATGATTGCTTTTATATTTAGAAATCTGTTTTAAAAAATGATGCCAGATTTTACATTTTATTTGTTAGCATTATTCCATTGCTTTAATTATATATGCGAATGGCTGAGAATAAACAACAAGCTTATAAAACTCAAATCATTTTATAAAAAATTGTAAACCAATTAATGAATGCTATTTTTATATTGGTTCACTAATTAAATAAATACTTACTCATGAAACCATCTGAAGATAAAAAAAGTGCACTGAAAAAAGATCATACTTATGTTGCGGGAAAAGAAAAATATCAGCTAAAAAATTTGCAGAAAAAATATGAAGATGAAAATTTTATTGACAGCACTAAACCAGTTTGGAATTATTCTTTATTTACTAAACAAGACATAAATAATTTTCAAAACGGAACACATTACAGGTTGTATGAATTATTTGGCAACAAGCAGCTTGAAGTGCTGAATATAAAAGGAACCTATTTTGCTGTGTGGGCGCCAAACGCAACGCAGGTAAGCGTTATAGGAAATTTTAATGACTGGAATAATGAAGCGCACCAGCTTTATGTGCGTTTGGAAAACAGCGGAATATGGGAAGGATTTATACCGAATGTTTGGAGTGGCGAAAGTTATAAATATCATATTCATGGTTTTGAAGGAAAGGAATTAGATAAAGGCGATCCGTTTGCGCATTTGTGGGAAAAGCGACCACTTACTGCATCTATAACATGGGGAACTTTTTATGAGTGGAGTGATAAACATTGGATGAAACATCGCAAAAAAAATAATGCACTTGATTCACCCTGGTCTGTGTATGAAGTGCATCTTGCAAGCTGGATGCGACCGGATAAATATGATGAAGAAAGCTATAACACGTATGCACAAATTACTGAACGCCTCGTTCCATACGTACAACAAATAGGTTTTACACATGTTGAGTTTATGCCGGTGATGGAACATCCGTTTGATGGTAGCTGGGGTTACCAGGGAACAGGTTTCTTTGCTCCCACTTCACGTTTTGGAAGCCCGCAGGATTTTGCTTCAATGGTTGATGCATTTCATCATGCAGGCATTGGTGTAATTCTCGATTGGGTGCCTTCACATTTTCCATATGATGCACATGGTTTATTTATGTTTGACGGTACACATACATATGAATATGCTGACATGCGTAAAGGTTTTCACCCGGATTGGAACTCTTATGTTTTTAATTATAAACGTGGTGAAGTAAAAAGTTTTTTAATTAGTAATGCGCGGTTCTGGTGCGATCGTTTTCATGCTGATGGATTACGTGTTGATGCTGTAAGTTCTATGCTGCGATTAGATTACAGCCGCAAAGAAGGTCAGTGGGAACCGAACGAATATGGCGGCAATGGAAACATTGAAGCAATCGCATTTATAAAAGATATGAATGAAACTTTATTCCGAGATTTTCCTGATATACAAACAATAGCTGAAGAAGCATCTGACTGGCCAAAAATAAGCAGGCCAACATTTGAAGATGGATTAGGTTTTGGAATGAAATGGATGATGGGCTGGATGCACGATACGTTGAATTATTTTAAAATGGAACCATCGCTGCGTCATCTCATTCAAAATAAATTTACGTTTAGCATGATGTATTTCTACGATGAAAATTTTATGTTGCCTTTAAGTCATGATGAAGTAGTGCATGGTAAAAGCCCGATGCTTTATAAAATGCCCGGCGATGAATGGCAAAAGTTTGCAAATCTTCGTTTGTTATATACATATATGTTTACGCATCCTGGCGCCAAATTATTATTTATGGGTGATGAATTTGGGCAAACAAAAGAATGGAATTATAAAAGCGAATTACAATGGGAATTATTACAATTTCCAAGTCATGGCGGCATGAAATATTGTGTTCAAAAATTAAATGAACTGTATAAAAATGAACCTGCGTTATATGAAAAACAATTTGCGAAAGATGGTTTTGAATGGCTTGATTTAACCAAAGGCAGTAATGCTATTTTATCTTATAAACGTATTGGTAATGATCGCAAAGATGATTTAATTATTGTTTTGAATATGACACCACTCGTTCATCATGACTGGGAAATTTTTGTACATAATAAAAATGATTGGAAAGAAGTTTTTAATAGCGACAATAAAGATTTTTGGGGAACTGGTGATGTGTTTAATCCTGAAATAAATGTTGAGCTGGTTGATGAGCCAACAAAAACTTACAAACTAAAAATTCATTTACCTGCTTTGGGTGGTATTGTATTAGGATAAAATCAAAAGATTTCCTTTACCACATTTTTTATAGTTCTTGGTTTGCCTAAAGTATAATAATGTAAAACAGGTACGCCGAATTTTTTTAATTCTCTGCTTTGCTGAATTAACCATTCAACACCAATCTTCTCTACGTCTTCATCTGTTTTGCAACGCATAATTTCTTCAGATAAATCTGTTGGAATATCTACATGAAAAATGCGTGGTAATATGGATAATTGTTTTTTTGTTGTAATGGGTTTTAAACCTGGAATAATCGGAATATGAATATTATTTTCTTTGCAGGTTTTTACAAAATCGAAATATTTCTGATTGTCGAAAAACAAATTCAGCACCGCAACAAACCTTATCTTTTAATCGCTTCAGATCAATTTCCGGGTTTGGCGCTTCAAAATGTTTTTCAGGATAACCTGCAACACCAATACAAAATTTTGTTTTGCCGCCATCGCGAATATCATCATCTAAATAAATTCCGCTGTTTAAGTTTACAATTTGTTTCAGTAAATCGCCTGCATATTTATTACCATCAGGTTCAGGCTCAAACGAAGCAGCATTTTTATCAGCATCACCACGAATCACCAATGCATTATCAATACCTAAAAAATTTAAATCAATCAATGCATCTTCTGTTTCTCTTTTAGAAAAACCACCACAAATAATATGTGGCACCGCATCAATTTTATAATGATTCATTACAGCAGCACAAATACCAACAGTGCCTGGCCGCTTGCGCACTTCTACTTTTTCAAAACTGCCGTCAGATTTTTTTTTAAAAGCCGTTTCGCTGCGGTGATATGTAACATTAACCCACGAAGGTTTAAACTCCATTAACGGATCAAGATGATCGTAAATTGAATTAATGCTTTTACCTTTTAGCGGCGGTAATATTTCAAAAGAAACAAGTGTGTCTTTTGAAATATTTATATGTTCTGTTATTTTCATGTAAAATAGCTGCAAAATAAAACAGAAATATTCATTTATAATTTTTTATAAATAATAGTAAAACGATTGCGTTAATTGTTACTGAATTCTTTTATTAGGTTTGCAATTCAACTATGCAAAAAGAAAAAATTTTAGTAATAGGCGCCAGCGGGCAAATTGGTGTTGAGCTTACAATGGCGCTGCGTAATTTATATGGAAATGCAAATGTTGTTGCCAGCGATTTACGTGAAGAAAATGCTTTGTTGCATGGTACTGGTCCGTATGTTTCTTTGGATGTAATGAACAAAGAAATGTTGCATGTGCAGGTTATTAGACAGAATGTAACACAGATATATTTACTTGCTGCGATACTTTCTGCAACAGGCGAAAAAAGCCCAAATCTTGCATGGAATTTAAATATGCAGGGTTTATTAAATGTGCTGGATATTGCGCGTGAAGAAAAAATAAAAAAAGTGTATTGGCCAAGCAGCATTGCGGTTTTCGGACCAACATCGCCAAAAAAAAATTGCCCGCAACAAACCATTATTGAACCGATAACTGTTTATGGCATTAGTAAATATGCGGGTGAATTTTGGTGCAATTATTATAATAAACGTTTTGGTGTTGATGTAAGAAGTTTACGTTACCCGGGTTTAATAAGTTATAAATCTGAACCGGGCGGAGGCACTACAGATTATGCGATTGAAATATTTCATGAAGCCGTTGAAGAAAAAAGCTATGAATGTTTTTTAAAAGAAGATACTTTTTTGCCAATGATGTATATGCCGGATGCCATTCGTGCAACAATAGAATTAATGGAAGCGCCGGAAGAAAAAATTTCCATACGCACATCATACAATGTGGCGGCGATAAGCTTCTCTCCTGCCGAAATTGCTGCATCAATAAAAAAACATATTCCTGAATTTCAAATAAAATATAAGCCCGATTACAGGCAGGCAATTGCCGAAAGCTGGCCGCAAAGCATTGATGATTCCGTTGCAAAAAAAGACTGGAACTGGAAACCGGAATATGATCTTGAAAAAACAACTGCTGATATGTTGAGGAACATAAAACATAATTAAGATGCGCATTATTTTATCTGTTTGTTTATCGCTGCTGGTTTATTTTTCTTTTGCGCAGGATGATAATGATATTCCCGATTATCGCAGCAAGAAAGATAATTTCTCAAAAATGATGGAGAAAGATGTGCGTGCAGATCTTGCACAATTCACATTTGCGGGCATTAGTGAAAGTCTTGAAAAACATAAGCTGGAACAAATACCTGCAGGAGATATAAAAGCTGATGGAATAAATTTTTTGAACGATACGCTGCAGGTAAAAATTACAACTGGCAGCTTTGATGCAACAAAACATAAAGTAACCTGGTATGAGGATAAGTATGCAGTTAAGCTGGACAATCATGCTTTTTTTGGAACTGAAAATAAAATTCCAAAAACAACAATAACTTCTGTTACAGCAATTATGGGTTTGGATACTGTTGTTGTACCTTCTGCTGCGTATGCAGATTTATATGAACCCCGGCTTTACTTTACAGATGCAAAAGGAAGTAAAAAAACTTATTGCAATGTTTATGTTTCGGGCGATCGTCACAAACTTTATATCTATATGTTGAATGGCGAAGGCACAGGCAGGTATGAGGTAACCTGGGTTATTGAGAATAAACATTATTTGCGCCGCGTAGTTGATTGGGGATTTTAAATCAACATAAAAAATTCTTGCAAACACTTATAAAAAATATTGCCTGCCTAATTAATGTGCGTGAAGAAAACAAATTACTTCGCGGAAAAAATTTATCTCATTTGCCTTGCATTAATAATGCTTATTTAATTATTGAAGATGGAAGAATTTTTCGGTATGGAAAGATGGAAGAATCGTCAACTGTCGACAATCAACAGTTAATTATCATCGATGCCAGCAACGCTTATGTATTGCCGTGCTGGTGCGATAGTCATACACATCTTGTTTTTGCCGCATGCGGCGAAGAAGAATTTGTTGATAAAATAAAAGGATTAAGCTACGCTGATATTGCTGCAAAAGGTGGTGGCATTTTAAACTCGGCAAACAAACTAAATGCAATGAGTGAAGATGAGCTTTTTACTCTTGCACAACAAAGATTGAACGAAGTAATACAACTTGGAACCGGTGCTATTGAAATTAAAAGTGGTTATGGTTTAACTGTTGAAAGCGAATTAAGAATGCTCCGCGTAATTCAGCGATTAAAGCAAACTTCATCTATTTCAATAAAAGCAACTTTTCTTGGTGCACATGCTTATCCGCTTCAATACAAAAACAATCATAAAGCATATATAAAATTGATCGTTGATGAAATGTTGCCCAACATTGCTAAAGAAAATTTGGCTGATTATATTGATTGTTTTTGCGAGCAGGGATTTTTTTCTGCTGATGAAATGAAACGCATTTGCGAAGCCGGAACTAAATATGGATTAAAATCAAAGCTGCACATAAATCAGCTTAACAGCATTGGCGGTATTGAAGTAGCAATTGAGTTAAATGCGTTGAGTGTTGACCATCTTGAAACCATGAACAGTGATGAAATATTGAAACTCTCAAACACTGAAACTATTGAAACTTTATTACCAACTGCTGCATATTTTTTGCGCATGAATTATCCACCTGCGCGAAAATTAATTGATAATAATTGTGCGGTTGCATTAGCTTCTGATTATAATCCCGGCTCATCTCCTTCTGGCAATATGAACAACGTTGTTTCAATGGCTTGCATTCAAATGCGTATGTTGCCTGAGGAAGCAATTAATGCAGCAACTATTAATGGCGCTTATGCAATGGAATTGCAAAGTGAAGCTGGCAGCATTTCAACTGGTAAAAAAGCAAATCTCATCTTTACGAAACAAATTTCTTCACTTGCATATTTGCCTTATGCTTTTGGAAATAATTTAATTGATAGGGTTATGATTAACGGAAAATTTGTTACTGAATAGCGAAACAATATCTTAGCCTTTTAAAACAATTTCATGCAACAACTCATAGAATGTGTTCCAAATTTTAGTGAAGGAAATGATTTGAATATCATCAAACAAATTACTGATGAAATTGAAAATGTAGAAGGTGTTCGATTACTAAATGTTGATGCAGGCAAAGCAACTAACAGAACGGTTGTAACTTTTGTAGGAGAACCTAAATCTGTTATTCAGGCTGCATTTAAAGCAATACAAACAGCCGGTGAATTGATTGATATGAGTAAGCATACAGGCGAACATCCGCGTATGGGCGCAACGGATGTTTGTCCTTTAATTCCTATTGCAAATATTACGATGGAAGAAACAGTTGCTTGTGCGCATGCACTTGCGAAAATGATTGGTGAAAATTTGAATATTCCTGTTTATTTATATGAGCATGCACAGAAAGATAAACTTCGGCATAACTTATCTGTCATTCGTGCCGGTGAATATGAAGGATTTTTTAAGAAGATAAAATTAGCTGAATGGCAACCCGATTTTGGACCAACTGATTTTGATGCAAAACGTGGCGCGACAGTTATTGGCGCAAGAGATTTTTTAATTGCTTACAATATAAATCTTAATACAACTTCTGTTCGTCGTGCTAATGCTATTGCCTTTGATGTGCGGGAAGCAGGCAGAACAAAAAAAGAAAATAGAAAAAATGTTTTAGATGAATCTGGAAAGCCAGTTACAGTTCCCGGCAGTTTAAAAAGTGTAAAAGCAATTGGTTGGTTTATTGAAGAATATGGCATTGCGCAAATCTCAATGAATCTTACCAACATTGATGTAACGCCTTTGCATGTTGCGTTTGATGAAGTGTGTAAAAAAGCAGATGCGCGTGGCATTCGTGTTACAGGCAGTGAATTGGTTGGTCTTGTTTCTTTGCAATCTATGATTGATGCAGGAAAATATTTTTTATTGAAGCAGCAACGTTCAACTGGTATTTCTGAAAAAGAAATCATTCACATTGCCGTAAAATCTTTAGGGCTTGATGAGCTTGCTCCTTTCAAACCTGAAGAAAGAATTATTGAATATTTATTGAAAGATGAATCAGGCAGCAAATTCATCAATACAACACTTATTGATTTTGCTGATGAAACAGCCAGCGAAAGTGTTGCGCCCGGTGGTGGTTCTATTGCTGCTTATGTTGGTGCGCTTGGCATTTCTTTGGGAACGATGGTCGCTAACTTATCCTCACATAAAATAGGCTGGGATGAACGCTGGAAAGAATTCAGCGATTGGGCTGATAAAGGTCAGTATTATAAAAATGAATTATTAAAATTAGTGGATGCAGATACCAAAGCGTTTCATGAAATCATGGCTGCAATGAGTTTATCAAAATCAACTGACGAAGAAAAACAAGTACGAAAACAGGCAATCCAGGAAGCAACAAAATTTGCAATCGAAGTTCCCTTTAAAGTAATGCAGTTAACGTATGAAAGTATGGAAGTAATCAAAGCAATGGCTGAAGATGGTAACCCAAATTCTGTATCCGACGCAGGCGTTGGTGCGTTGTGTGCAAGAAGTGCAGTTATGGGCGCCTTTATGAATGTGCGCATTAACGCAAAAGATTATGCTGATAAAAATTTTGTTGGTGATATCATTTCAAAAGGAAAAGAAATAGAAACTAAAACAGTAAAACTGGAGGAAGAAATTTTAAAAATTGTAAATGAAAAAATTGGAGTTTGATTTAGTTGTTAACCGCATGAAAAACCCATAGCTACAATTCTCAATTAATATACTTTGTAATCAAGCAGTCCACCCCATCTTATAATTTTTCTTGGATCTGCAAACTCCGTTAAACCGATATCTTTTGCAAAATCTGAATCATAGCTCTGAACTTCCTGCCATCCTAAAACCGGATCTTTTTGCAACACTTTTGTAAGTACATCTATAATATCAGTTGAAATTCCCATTATAGATACAGGTGCACGATAAGTTATTTCAAAACTCATTTTTGCTTTTACAGGTACACCATTATTAGTTACATCATATTCAGGTGTTTCCCACGTAGTTCCCTGCGGTTCATCTTTCAAAAAAACATATTCAATTATGGGGGGATTATCAATGTAACCGCTTGTAAAGTATCCTAAAGAACCATATTCATAATAAAGCCCGTTTTCTTTGCGATAGTAATTTGTATCACCAACAGTATTAACGAAAAGATTGTATGTTTTTCCTGCGAAAGTTGTTTTCGCGCCTGTACAGGTTATAGTTAATGGGGATGGAGGATTTGCGCCGCTATTATCCTGATAAACCCAATATGAATTGGCTGAAACAGGAAAATAATCTGATGTGCTTACTGATGTATCGCCTACTGCTGCTGAATCAATGTGCAAATTAAAATTACAAATATTATTGTTGGCTTTTACTTTAAATGAATATATTCCTGAATCCTGCGGCGTTCCGTTACCTGATGCTTTTATATACTGTATACCAGTGTTGGTAAAAACACCATTTCCGAAAAAATTAATCCCGTTAATAGTATCAGTAGTTACTACATATTTTCCAGCTGCACTTACATCCACTTTAAAAGAAACAGTGTTTGAACTGGTTAACACTTGTCCTTTAAAGTAAGCGCCATCAATAGTTGTTTGAGAACAGTTAACAGAATCACCAACAAGATTAAAAACAGCTATTGTTGAAGTATCAGGTGACGTTACACTTGTTGTATCTATATCGGAAATAATATAATTCAATCCCTTTTGACAACTGCATAAACAAAAGACAAAAAATATAATACCAATGAAAAGTGTAGTTAAGAATGATTTCTTTAAGCGTAGTATTAGTATAATATTATAAACGTAAAAGCATCAAAAAATATATAAAATGTATAAATTTTTTGCTGCTTCTTTTTTCTTAATCATTGCATTTGAAAGTCAATTCTTCCAACTATATCTTCAATTACTCTTGGAAAATATTCATATTCCAGTTTATGAATTCTTTTCGCCAGCGTTTCTACAGTATCATCTTTTAAAACAGGACATGTAATTTGAAAAATAGTTTTACCATTATCATATACTTCATCAACAAAATGTATAGTTATTCCGCTTTCTTTTTCTTTGGCTGATAAAACGGCTTCATGCACAAAATTTCCATACATGCCTTTGCCACCAAATTTTGGCAACAGTGCAGGATGGATATTTATAATTTTATTTTTATAAGCATTAATTAATGTTGATGGAACTTTCCATAAAAAACCTGCAAGTACAATAAAATCTATTTGTGCGTTTTTTAATTGAGGTAAATATCCATCTCCTTTAAAAAAAATATCTTTTTTAATTAATAGATGCGGAATATTACTTTGTTCTGCAATTTTTATAACACCTGCATCAGAATTGTTTGTAATAATTAATTTAATTTTTATTTTCTCATTTTGCTGAAAATATTTAAGCATGTTTGCGGCATTTGTGCCTGCGCCCGAAGCAAAGATGGCAATGTTGTTTTTGTGAAGTTCATTCATATCAGTGCTGCAAATTAACTGGTGTTGGTGAATATAAAATGTAACGTCATAAAGACTTGCCTAGAAAATAAAATAACTATAAACAAATTGAAAACTGAATTGTTAAGTTGAAAATAAAAGCGCTTAACTTAAGCATTAAAAGATGTTAAAAAAAATTTTTGATGAAATGTGAATTGTCAACATCGTGTCATATTTTTGCGGGCATCGCAGAATTTCCCAACATCGCAACAACCGATTTGTGATATGTTTAAATTAAGACGAATAGCTCCAATAAGAATTTTTACTTTACTGTTTTTTTTAGTCGGCATAATATTCTCAAAAAAGTCTTTTGCCCAAGATGGACATGCTTTGTTCCAGGCTAATTGTGCATCATGTCATAAAATAAACGAAAAACTTGTAGGTCCTGCTTTGTCAGGAGTTGAAAGCAGATGGCCAAGCAGAGATAAAATTCATAGCTGGGTTCATAACAGTACGGCTGTAATTAAAAGCGGCGATCCTTATGCAGTAAGTTTATTTAACGAGTTTAATAAAACACAGATGACTGCATTTCCGCAGTTAGCTGATAAAGATATTGATGCGATTCTTGATTACGTGAAATCTTCGCCTCCGCCAACTGCAGCCACTACAACAACTGCTAGTTCAACAACTACAGAAGATAATGGTGATAAATCTTTACTTTTTGGTATTCTAACATTAATACTTGCAATTGTTGCTTTTACATTATTACAGGTAAATGCCAATCTTAAAAAGATGGCAGATGATAAAGAAGGTGTTCCTGCTCATGAGCCTATACCTTTTTGGAGAAATAAAACATATATAACATTTGGTACGCTTATAATATTTCTTATTGGTGGATATTTTGTAACAGAAGGTGCAATTGGTTTAGGTCGTCAACAAAAGTATGAACCAAAACAACCAATATTCTTCTCACACAAAGTACATCCGGGTATAAATCAAATTAATTGCCAGTATTGCCACGTTGGTGTTTACCAGGGCAAGCAGGCAACTATTCCATCAGTAAATATTTGTATGAACTGCCACATGGCAATTAATGAATATAAGGGCGAAAAGCTTGTTGATGGTAATGGTAACGAAGTTAACGGCACTGCAGAAATTCAAAAATTATACAAATATGCAGGTTATGAACCAGGCAAAACGTGGGATGCCAGCAAAGCCAAACCAGTTGCATGGGTAAGAATTCATAATCTTCCTGACCATGTTTATTTTAATCATGCACAACATGTAAATGCAGGCAGGGTTCAGTGTCAAACTTGTCATGGTGAAGTAACGAGTTACAATGAAATGTTTCAGTTTGCACCATTAAGCATGGGCTGGTGTTTAAACTGTCATCGTTCAACAAAAGTTCAGTTTGATAACAATGGTTTTTACAGTATGTACGAAAAATATAAAGACGATATAAAAAATCACAGAATGGATAGTGTAACTGTAAAAGATATTGGCGGTGCTGAATGTCAGAAATGTCATTATTAATTATTACTTAGTTTACATACAGGCATATATGGATAAAAAGTATTGGCAAAATTTTGGAGAAATGAATGAAACAGAAGCTTCTAAAAAAGTTTCTGATAATGAATTTCGTGAAGATTTACCTTTCGATTTTGGAGATAAATTATTTAAAGCATCAACTCAAAGAAGAGATTTTTTAAAATATCTTGGATTCAGCACTACAGCTGCGCTTATTGCCGCAAGTTGTGAAGTCCCTGTGAGAAAATCTATTCCTTTTGCCAATAAACCGGAAGACATTGTTCCTGGTGTTGCTAATTATTATGCTACTACTTATGTTCAGGATGGAGAGGCAATTAGTGTTTTGGCAAAAGTGCGCGATGGTCGTCCTATTAAAATTGAAGGCAATACTTTATCACCTATTACAAAGGGTGGAACCTCTGCAAAAGTGCAGGCTTCTGTTTTAAGTTTATATGATGTAGCGCGTTTACGGTTTCCAACAATTGATAATAAAGAAGTAACGCTTGCTTATATTGATCAGGCTATCGCTGCTGCGCTAAATGGACTTGGAGGAGCGCCGGCTGTTTTACTTACAAGTACTATTAATTCTCCAACTACTTTAGAAGCTATCAACCAGTTTTTATCAAAATACCCGGGCGGCAGACATGTAATGTACGATGCCGATTCTTATACAGGAATGTTGCTTGCAAACAAAGCTTCATATGGTAAACAAGCTATTCCATCATATAGTTTTGATAAAGCAAAAGTTATAGTAAGTATTGGTGCAGATTTTTTAGGCACCTGGCTAAGTCCAATAGAATTCGCATCTCAATATGCTGTTGGAAGAAGAATTGATGAAGAAAAACCTTCAATGAGCAGGCATTTACATTTTGAATCTATTCTTAGTTTAACAGGTTCAAATGCTGATGAGCGTTATACGCATAAACCTTCTGAAACAGGTGCGGTAGCTGTTGCATTATTAAACGCATTAACCAATCAGGGTTCCTCTAATATTAATGATGCTAAATTAAAAGCTGGTATTGACAAAGCAGCCTCTGAATTATCTGCAAATAAAGGAAATGCATTAGTAGTTTGCGGTAGTAATGATCCAAATGTTCAGCAGGTTGTAAATGCTATTAACGATGCAATAAGTGCATCAGGGAATACAATTAACTGGTCTGTTTTAAATAAAAGTAAAGCAGGTATTGATGGTGATTTTGTAGCACTCTTAAATGATATCAATGCTGGAAAAGTAGGGGCTTTACTTATTCATGGTGCAAACCCAGCTTATTCCTGGTCTGATGTAAATGGTTTTAAAAATGCATTGCAAAAATTAAAAGCTGCCGTTTCATTTAATCCAAAAAATGATGAAACTACACAACTCTGTAAGTATGTAATTCCGGATCATCATTTTCTTGAAAGCTGGGGTGATGCAGAACCAATATCAGGCTTTGTTTCTTTAATGCAGCCAACAATTAACCCTCTGTTTAAAACAAGACAATGGCAGGACAGCCTTATTAAATGGAGTGGAACTGGGGCAGATTATCAAACTTTCTTTAAAAGTTACTGGGTTGGAAAATTAGGTAATGAAACTGCTTTTGATAAAGCATTGCAGGATGGAGTGATAAATAATCTTTCATCTTCCATCAATACTACTTCACTTTCTGTTTCGAAACTTAATGATGATTCAACCAATTCAAATATAAAATCAGCTGGTATTGCTTTCAGCGGTGGCTCTGTTGGAAACGCAATTTCATCAATAAGCAGTTCTGCAAAAGGTAGCAATATAGAGCTTGTCTTATATAAAAAAGTAGGCATCGGCAGTGGCGAAGGATCTGGTAATCCATGGTTGCATGAACTTCCCGACCCAGTTACAAGATCAACATGGGATAATTATATTGTTATATCACCTGTAATGGCAAAATCATTACTTGATATAGATTTAAACATAGATACTCAATCAAATGATTACGAAATTCACCCTGAAAAAAGGGTTTTAAAAATAACTGTTAATGGTAAAGAATCAGTTTTACTTCCTTTCCTTATAATTCCCGGCGTACATCCGAATGCCGTTGGTATTGCGCTTGGTTATGGAAGAACAGCGAAGCTGGGAAAAGTTTCAGAAAATGTTGGTAAAAACGCATTTCCTTTAGCTTCTTTTAATGGAACTTTTGTTGATTTTTCAGCATTAAATGTTGCTATTGAAAAAACGGATGATACGTATGAAATAGCGCAACTTCAAACGCATAATACATACTCTACTTCAATGGGTTTACGTACGGATGTAATGAAGGAACTTACATTGGCTGATTTCAAAAAAGATCCTGAAGAAATTTTAGATGACAGAGAAAAAGAGGCTATACCTTATGGCGGACTTCCTTCATACGAAAAGCAGGGAACTATTTATCCTTACTATGATAAACCAGGTATTCATTGGGGAATGAATGTTGATCTTAATACTTGCATTGGATGTGGTGCATGTGTTGTAGCATGTCATCTTGAAAATAACGTTCCGATAGTTGGCAAGGATGAGGTGAAACGTTTTCATGATATGCACTGGATTCGTATCGACCGTTATTATAACGGCGATATGGAAAATCCTACTGTAGTATTTCAACCTTTAATGTGTCAGCAATGCGATAATGCACCTTGCGAAAATGTTTGCCCTGTTAGTGCAACCAACCATAGCAGTGAAGGTTTAAATCAAATGGCATACAACCGTTGTATCGGAACAAAATATTGTGCAAATAATTGTCCTTACAAAGTACGTCGGTTTAATTGGGCTGATTACACAGGAGCAGATAGCTTTCCGGATAATCAAAACTTTACAGGTGTTGGTCAGCTTGATCCTGTAGTGCATGTAATGAATGATGATCTTACATAATGGTTTTAAATCCTGATGTTACGGTTAGAGCACGTGGTGTAATGGAGAAATGTTCTTTCTGCGTTCAGCGCTGCCAGGATGGTAAATTAAAAGCAAAGAAAGAAAGCCGTCCTTTAAAGAGCGGTGAAAATGATGAATGGGATGTGCAAACAGCTTGTCAGCAGGCTTGTCCAACAAATGCAATTGTTTTTGGTAATTCAAATGACAGGAATAGTGCTGTATCCCAGGTGAGAATGAAGAATAAACTAAGATTATTTCATTCGCTTGAACAGTTACATACATTACCTAACGTAAGTTATTTGGCTAAGGTGCACAATCGTGATGAAGAAATGGTATATAATAATCAGGGATAAGTAAGTTGATTAGAATAAATGCAGTATATGCATAATGAAAAATAAGAAGTATGTCATTATTAAAATATGAATCTCAGATAAGAGAACCATTAGTGGATGGCAACAAAACTTATCATGATGTAACCGAAGATATTTGCAG
>CAXSDU010000037.1:0-31526 GCA_964236165.1 uncultured Parafilimonas sp.
AAATTTAAAGAAGGTGATGTTGTTGGCGTTGGTTGTATGATTGATAGTTGTCAGCAATGTGAAGCTTGTAAAGAAGATGAAGAACAGTTCTGCCAGGGACCAGTTGGCCCGACTATGACGTACAATGGTTATTTCCGCCCAAAAGATAAAGAGTTTAATACGTTTGGCGGATATTCAACACACATAGTATCTAAAGAAACATTTCTTTTAAGCATTCCTGAAACACTTGATATAAGTAAAGCTGCACCGATACTTTGTGCGGGCGTTACAACGTTTTCACCACTACATCACTGGAACGTAAAGCAAGGCGATGTTGTAGGTGTTGTTGGCATTGGCGGGCTTGGTCACATGGGTGTTATGATAGCTAAAGCTATGGGTGCAAAAGTTATTGCAATAACTACTAAAGAAGAAAAGCGGAAGGCTGCATTGGCTTTAGGTGCTGATGAAGTATTGATTTCAGAAGATAAGGATGATATGGAAGCACATGATAAAACAATGAACTATATTTTGGTAACTATACCAGATGCTTTTGATATCAATCCATATATATGTTTATTAAAATGGCGCGGAAGTTTGGTTACAGTTGGATTGCTGGCGAATTATAAATCAGCTACTAACAATATGGAAGTTGCTAAGTATGCTAGAACTGTTGGTGGTTCATTAATTGGCGGTATTAAAGAAACTCAGGAAGTAATTGATTTTTGTGCTAAACATAATATTTTGCCTCAGGTTGAAATGATAAACATACAGGATATAAATGATGCCTATGATAAAATGAAAGATGAAGAAGTTCTCTTTAGATATTTGATTGATATGAAGAGTTTAAATAATTAAAATGTTTCTTAAATAAATTTAGTAATAGATTATTTAAAATTAATTTTTTATCAATATATTAAAATATGAAAAGTATCGTCAACTCAAATGTGTATACAAGTTCAATGCAAAATCTAGCTCGTTTTACGCTTGGTATTGCATTGTCATTTGCAGGTATTTCCCACCTAACAATCGCACGCAAAGAATTTCAGGCACAGGTTCCAAATTGGGTTCCAGTTAATAAAGACTTGACTGTAATATTATCAGGAATCGTTGAAATTTTACTGGGTATGTCTATAGCATTTTGGGTAAAGAGAAAAGTTTTTTGGGGTTGGGTTGCTGCACTATTTTTTGTATTGGTTTTTCCCGGGAATATTGCTCAGCTTGTAGATCACAGAGATGCATTTGGATTAAATTCTGATCTTGCACGAAGCATCCGTTTAATTTTTCAACCTTTATTAATTATCTGGGCTTTATGGAGTACCGGTGCATGGATGGCACGTAAACTAAAATAATTTAATCAAAAAAAAATAAATATGAACATAACATTAGAAATGGCTGAACAAGCAATAGTAGCAGCTAAACAAAAAGCAGAAGAAATTAAAGTACCAATGAATATTGCTATTGTAGACAGAGGCGGCAATCTTGTGGCTTTTGTACGTATGAATAAAGCCTGGCTTGGCTCAAAAGACATTGCTATTAAAAAAGCACAAACTGCGAATTATTTTGACATGAACAGCGAAGACCTTGGAAAACTTTCTCAGCCCGGAGAACCTTTGTATGGAATAGAAATTTCTAACGATGGTTTAATTTCTTTTGGTGGCGGAATAATTTTAAAAGATAAAGATGGTAATATAATCGGTGCAATTGGAGTAAGTGGCGGCGTTGTGAAACAAGATATCAAAGTAGCGGAAGCCGGAGCAAAAGTGCTATCATAACAACATTACAATTGATAATTAAATAATATTTTAAACGATTGATCGAATAGTAAACAGATAATTTTTAAAAGTCTTGTAATTATTAATGCGGCATACAATACGTATAATGAATACAAGATTTTTAACTATTGAGAAACTTAAGTATATGTTTATTGTAATAGTTTTCTTCAGTTAATAATTACTGGCTGGTTTATTAATTATTAAAGTTTTTGCAACTCTATCTTTTCCAAATCTATACTTGCTGGACAAGTAACAACATTGCCATCCATTCCATATCGTGCACCATGGCAAGGACAATCCCAGGTTTGCTCAACCATATTCCATGTAACTGCACATTTGAGGTGTGTACATGTTGGATTAACTGCATGCAACCCTCCATTTTCATCTTTATATAAAGCAATTGTATGTCCTTCATATTTTACTACTTTGCCTTCATCTGAAGCCAGTTCAGCAAAGATTTTCAGGTTTTCGTTGCTAAACCATTTACCGGCAAATTGTTTAACAACATCTGCATTGTGCGATATAAAAGAAACAAAACCTGCAACAGGCTTTATTCGTTTTGGATCAAACAATTTTATATAAGGATGTTCTTTATTTAAAACAATGTGTTGAAGTGTTACAGCCGCGATGTGGCTGTACGTCATTCCGTTTCCGCCGTAACCTGTTGCTACCAATATATTTTTGTGATTGCCGGGCAAATGCCCAATATACGGAAGTGTATCTGCAGGTTCAAAATATTGGGACGACCATTTATATGCGACTGCATCAACATCAAAATGTTTTCTTACATATGCTTCAAGTTTTATAAAACATTCATTAGTGTTTTCAACATGACCTGTTTTGTGATCTTCTGCGCCAACAATTAAATAATTTGTATTATTAATTTTTTGTGCACGGATATAATGATACGGATCGTACATATCATAAAATAAATCTTCAGGATAATTTTTATCTTTTAAAATAACCGCCATTACATAACTGCGCCACGGCGCACAACGCAAATGCAAAAGATTAACGCCAGGTGGTATGTGCGTTGCATAAATAAAATATTGGGATTGAAAATTGCCTTTTGAAGTTTTTATTTGTACTGTTTCATTACTTTCAAGATGATTAACGCGACATTGCTGAACAATAATGCCTCCTGCTTCTTCGAACGCTTGTGCAAGTGCATGTACATATTTTACAGGATGAAATTTTCCCTGTCCATCTACAATCATTGCCTTTTTACAAAAAATATTCACCGGCAGTTTATCTGCATATACAGCATTTAATTTTGCTTCACGGCATGCATCATGAATATCCTTTAATTCTTTAACCTGGTCATCGGTTTGCGCAAATAAATAAGCAGAAGCATCTTTCAATTCGCAATTAATCTCATATTCTTTTATGTGTGATTTTATAAGCTCGATAGCTGCTTTACTGGCATCGGCAACCAGCTTTGCATTTTCTTTTCCAAAATTTTTACTAATGGTTGCATAAGGCGTATCAAGTAAAGTATTTAAATGCGCCGTTGTTCCGCTGGTTGTTCCAAAACATAAATTGTACGATTCAAATACAATACATTTTTTACCGGCTTTTTGTAATAACAACGCAGTAGTAATACCTGTTATGCCGCCGCCTGCAATAGCAACATCGTAGTAATCTTTATCAGGAAGATTTTTGCTGATAAATTCATCTGCGGTGTTTTGCCATAAACTAATGCTGGCACCATCTCTTTCAATCATAACAATAAATAATTAAAATACAAAATTGAAAACTTAGTTTTTATGTTACACATATCAATTCACATTGTTAAACCATACAAAAATTATTAAGTAATGAATTTCTCAAATTCATTACTTAAGCAGAAAAAATGATTACATGTTTACTGTTCTTTTTTGCGCGTAACAGGAGAATCCTGCGAACCACTTACGCGATGATTTTTTTCATTCTCATCTTTGTCTTCACGTTTGGCATTATGAACTTTTTCTTCATTATTTGAATTTTTTAATTTAGTAACGTTAGCATCTGAATCGGATTCGGTGGTCTGTTTCTTTTTTGTGTTCATGATAAATATTTTTAGTAGATAATATTATAAAAGAAACAAAGTTTATGCCTGCATTCGAAAAGAAAATTATTAAGTTTTTTCAGGCGTTAATTAAAAGGATAGCAACCAACTTTATGTTTTTTAAATCGTTTTATACTTCTATTGCTAAGCTTATTATGCAATAAGTGAAGTTCATTCCTCATCTATAATTATTATAATTCAATGTATTAATTTTTGCAATATAAAATGGATGGCAAGGCTTTTGTCCGATTTGAATAATTATATAGATTTATTTTAAATTTTTACTATGAGCAAGACAGTAAGTGATTTTCTTGTTGAAAGATTATTAAAATGGAATATTAAAAGAATATTCGGTTATCCCGGCGATGGAATTAACGGGGTAATGGGCGCATTGGATAAAGCAAAAGATAAAATAGAATTTATACAAACACAGCATGAAGAAAATGCTGCATTCATGGCTTGTGGCCATGCAAAATTTACAGGAGAAGTTGGTGTTTGTATGGCAACGTCTGGTCCTGGCGCTATTCATTTATTAAATGGTTTGTATGATGCAAAGATGGATCATCAGCCTGTTGTTGCTATTGTTGGCCAGCAGGCACGTGCATCATTGGGAGGTGATTATCAGCAGGAAGTTGATCTTGTTTCTTTGTTTAAAGATGTAGCGCATGATTATGTGCATATGTGTACAGAGCCATCTCAAATAAAACATTTAATTGATCGTGCAATACGCATTGCAAAATCAGAAAGAGTAGTTACCTGTATCATTATACCAAATGATGTACAGGAATTAAAATACGAAGCGCCTGCACATTTGCATGGTACGGTACACACAGGCTTAGGATATTTAAAACCCGAAATCATACCTCACTTTACAGATCTACAAAATGCGGCAGACTTATTAAACGAAGGAACCAAAGTTGCAATGCTTGTTGGCGCAGGCGCTTTAAATGCTACAGATGAAATAATTGAAGTAGCAGAAATTTTAGGTGCTGGTGTTGCAAAAGCATTATTGGGTAAAGCAGTTTTGCCAGATGATATTCCGTTTGTAACAGGCGCTATTGGTTTGCTGGGTACAAAGCCGAGTTATGACTTAATGATGGAATGTGATACATTATTTATGATCGGTACAAGCTTTCCATATTCAGAATTTTTACCAAAAGAAGGTAAGGTAAAGGCCGTGCAAATTGATGTTGACGGAAGAATGCTGGGACTTCGTTATCCAACAGATATTAATTTGCAGGGCGATAGCAGGAAAACATTAATGGCTTTACTGCCATTATTAAAAAAGAAAGAAGACAGAAGCTGGCAGGAAAAAATTATTAAAGAAGTTGAACGCTGGTGGAAGATCGCTGAAGCCCGTGCTATGAATAGTGCTGATCCGGTAAATCCGCAACGTGTATTTTGGGAATTATCATCACGCATGCCTGATGATGTAATACTTACTGCAGATAGTGGTTCAACAGCAAGCTGGTTTGCACGTGACCTGAAAATACGTAAGGGCATGAAAGCTTCATTGTCGGGCAATCTTGCTACTATGTGCCCGGCTATACCTTATGCCTTGGCTGCAAAATTCGCTTTCCCAGATAGGATGCCGATTGCTTTAGTTGGCGATGGTGCTATGCAAATGTTAGGTATTAATGGCATGATAACCGTTGCAGCTAATTATAAAAAGTGGAGTAATCCGCGCTTTTTGATTCTTGTTTTAAATAACCAGGATTTGAATATGGTTAGCTGGGAACAACGTATAATGGAAGGCGATAAAAAATTTGAAGCATCGCAAGATGTTCCAAAATTTAATTATGCAGCTTATGGACAAATGCTTGGCTTCGAAGGTATAAGAATAGAAAAAGAAGATGATATTATTCCGGGATTAAAGCAAGCACTAAAAGCGCAACGGCCGGTTATTGTTGATGTATTATCAGATCCAAATGTTCCTCCGCTTCCACCACACATAACATTCAAACAAATGAAAGATTTTACTTCTGCTTTAGCAAAAGGTGATACAGATTTTTGGGGAATGATTAAGCAAACATATAAGGATGTTGTTGAAACTTATTTGCCGCATAAATAATATAAATAAGATGATGACAGCCAATAATAATATCTTATTCAAAGCCTATTAAAGAGGCAATACGTTTATGTATATTTTAAAAATTAAAGCTGTATGAATATAATAACAGCCGTTGTTGAAACACCAAAAGGAAGTGAACAGAAATATGATTATGATGAACAAACAAGGATGTTCAAGCTTAATAAAATAATGCCTGCGGGAATGGTTTTTCCTTTTGACTTTGGTTTTATTCCGAATACAAAAGGTGAAGATGGCGATCCGCTTGATATAATTATTATTTCAGAGGTTAAAAGTTTTCCGGGATGTGTAATGGATTGCCGGATTATTGGCGCCTTAATAGCAAAACAAACAGAACATGGAAAAACAATGCGCAATGACAGGTTTATAGCGATACCTGAAGTTTCCCAACTATTTTCAGAAGTAAATTCATTTACAGATCTTCCTCCGAATATTCTTATACAAATGGAAAAATTTTTTATAAACTATAATGCAATAGCTGGAAAGACATTTAAAATATTACGTAGAGTTAATGCTCAAAAAGCATTGGCAATGATTAATAAAATGTAGTAAGATTCTAACTTTTTAGATTATTTAAAAATTTATTTATTCTCTTATTTTTTATTGAAATTAATATTTCTGCTCAGGTTATATTCGTATCCTATTCAAAAGATTTGTTGAGTAGCCCTCAGCGAAATAGTTAATCAATAAATATTATTTCTTTATTTGCATTAATACTTTTTATAATTCTTTCTGATGCTGCTTCGGAAAAATCAAGACCGGAATAATCAGGATTATAACCACCTATATATGGTACAGCCATAATGTAAATATGATCGTTGACAGCTCCATATTTATCTATCAGCCGGAAACTATCATCAATCGTAATTCCAGGCACTTTTAAGTAATATGATCCGTCTGCATCAGTTTCAACTTCTGTATTTCCATTTTTCAATATTATATGTCCTTCTTCATCAGACCTGAATTTAATGCGTGCTGCACTTATAACGCCGCTTTGCAACAAACTTTTAAAAGGAAAATCATTTATAGATAAGTGTGGCTGACCAACACAATCAACAAACATTTTGTAATGCACAGATTCTTTATTACTTTCTTCATCGTTGTAGTGATATATAGCGCCGCCTTGCTGTTGTGGCTCTACATTACTTTTTTCTCCAACAGGAATCAGGCTTAACAAACCTGCATTATGTAAAGCCAGCATTTCTTTGCAGGAACTTTGCGGAACAAATGCAATAACAAGTGAGATCAAAGGCATTAGTACTTTCTGCAGCCTTATCATATCTTCAGCCGATAAATGTTTAGCAGGATAATTCATTGCAAAACTTAACACCGCCAGCATTTCTTTCCAATAAACAGATTGTTTTCTTTTTATAGATTTTTCCGCTTCTGCATATTCTCCTTTTAATAACTGGAATGGATCAATGCTTTCGCGCATATTCATCATTTCATCAACAAATATTTCCATTTTCATGTCCTTTATCTTTTCATAAAAATCAGGATTCTGTTCTTTTAGCGGTTGCTTAAAATTCATATCAAATAAAAAATCAAGTGATACGAAGCCATTATTTAATGCCATATTATTTTGCAATTCTTCTTTGCTTAATACAGCATCTTTTGATAAATGCGAATCTTCCAAATGAAAACGGACTCCGGGTAATAAACCATTGCGGGAATGCATAACCAATTTAAAGCCTTCACTTTCTTTATGTGGTTTAAAAAAAAGTAAATCATCTTTATCTTTTTCAAATGAACCGTTTTGCCGGGCAAGCGTGCGTACAGCATCTATAGCTGTTAATGATGCTCCTTTTATAGCAACAGGATAATTAATTTTTTGCTGAAGTTTAGCAGGTGGATACGGAGAATCATAATATTGAGGTATAATGCCTTCATGTTTTGCAGGCCAATTATGACCGGTACATATTATTACAAAGTCGAACTGTTGCGTTACATGATTATCTGTAATTACTAAAACTTTATTACGTTCAGGTTCATCTATTATATCAATAACAGTAGTATTTAAATATAATGTTGTTTGAATGTCTGCATTTTTTGCTTGTTTAATTAACATTGTAAATTGTGCAGAAAGATATTGGCCAAATAACAAGCGGGGCAACACTTTATATTCATTAAAATTAGCAGCGTTAATATCAAATCTTTTTAATGTAGATGCAGGTACTGTTTGTATCCATTCTTCTATTGAACATACAATTTGGGGTATTTCATTATCAGAAACATTCGTAATATGTTCATCATTTGCCCCGTAAGAACTATAAGGCATGCCCATACCTAAATTATTATTTTTTTCAAACACAGAAATTTCTATATTATTATTTGCTGCATCAACCAGGCGTTTAAACATAAATAACCCTGAAGGACCTGCACCTAAAATAGCCAGGCGCTTTTTTCTATTCCTCGTTTCCATAGTTCCCGATGATTATCTTATTAGTATTTACAATTGATTAATCAACTTATAATCCAGTTTATTACGGCATTGGTTTGGATTGCAAAGATGTTATTGATTTAATAAGTTTCAATAATCTATTTCAATGTTGATCATTAAATATTAAACATCATTTAACATGAAAAATAATATATGCGTAGGTGGGTTTGTAGTTAAAGATGAAAAATTTCTTTTTGGAAAACGTTCAGAAAAGAAATCATGGGCGCCGGGTGTTTGGGATATTGTTGGTGGTCATGCTTTAAAACATGAAGATGTATATGATGCTTTAAAACGCGAAACACTTGAAGAGATTGGCATCATAATAAAAAGTGCTGAATTACTTACTATAACAGATGTTATGGATGACAGTAAAAATAAAACTTTTAAATATTATATTTATGTGATTACAGAATGGGAGGCTGAACCTAAAAACTGCTCTGATGAGCATACAGAAATTCGCTGGTTCCCCCGTAATGAACTTGAAAATTTACCGCTTGCATTGCATGAATATTTAACCCTTATTGATAATTGGATATTAAGTGTTAGTAAACTCGCTTCAAAAATTCATTAGTAATATAAGATATTAATTTAGATTCCATATTGTTCCCATTTTATACTGCAGTAAGCAACACCTCAAATATTTTTGATATCGCTCATTAGGATTAAAATAATATTACTTAATCTTTATCATTTTAAATTATTTTGAGTACTATGAAAGCAGCCAGTCTCTTTGAAATTAAACAAGCGCTTCAAAGCCTTAGTGCTAAAGAAATAACTGAAATAAGTCTGCGATTAGCAAAGTATAAAAAAGAAAACAAGGAACTACTTACCTACCTTCTTTTTGAAGCACATGATGCAGATAGCTATACTGAAAGTATTAAAGAAAATATCAGGGAGGCTTTTAAAGATGTAAATGTTTCTAAGCTTTATTTGGCAAAAAAAACATTACGCAAAATATTACGCCGCGCAAACAAGTTTATTAGATATGCATCCAATAAACAAACAGAAGTTGAAGTGCTGATATATTTTTGTTCCCTGATAAAAATATCCGGCATTGAATTAAATAAAAATAAACTGTTGAATAATATGTACGAGCAACAACTCAAAAAAATAAGAGCAGCGCTTGCTGCATTACATGAAGATATTCAGTATGATTTTCTGAAACAAGTTGAACAATTATAAGCTTACAATATTATTCTATCACAAGATAATATTGTATTGCAGGAGATCAAACAAAAGAGATAGTTCAAATAGCTTAAAAAATTAATTAACCTTATTCTTTAAATATAGCGTTTACCGGCTTCAATTTTTTTCTTAGTTTTTCGCCAGTATTAAATCGTTTGGCAATAATAAATCTGTAGTTGCCGGTATGAAATTCATATTTGTCTTCCGTTGCACTTCCCTTAAAAAGAAGATCGTCTGCAATCCAGTTGGCGCTTACGTTCCAACTCCTTCCATTATAACCTGCAGCTACGCGAAATCTTGGTACCGGATTTATTGAAAATTTATTATTCTTTTCATCAGAAACATATTGGTTTACATAACTGAAATTAAGATTGCCTGTAAGCGAACCAGTAACAAAAAGATGATGTAGTGCCACCAGCGTATATGCATAGCCAATTCCAGGTCCAATACTTAAATAATTTATTTTATTGATGCCATTTTGAGAATAATTGCTACCGATGGATTTTGGCACAAGACTACTATCTGCTTTAACCGTTGCATAATAAACTTCTGCGCCAGCTAACAAAGTGCCTGCAGATTTTTTTTGCCATTCATTTTGTATAAGTGCAGCTCTGTAAGAGAATCTGGTTGGATTAAAAATTCTGTATTGTGATAAACCGATCAAGGTAATTTTTGCATCTGGTCTGTAATAATAATTTTTACCGGCAGGTGCAGCAAAACCTTCAGGTGTTAAATGGTATCCTTTATAAAACTGTCCGTAAAAATCGGTTACCCATTTAGGTTTATAAAAATGCCCCTGCAAATCAAGATACTTTGTGTCGCCTTTGTCATCATCCTTATTTAAAAAATTAAAACCATAAGCAAGGTTTAATGAAAAGTTGTGATAAGTTGCGCCAACGCCCATATTTAAAGTTGTATTAGGCATGTAATGCAAATCGGTTGCATTTTTACTTTTTATATAAAGCGATGTATATTTTTGCGAAAAATAAAAACGTGCAGTAATGCTTTCGGGAAAGAAAATATAATAAGCAGTATCATTTCCACGATTTAATTGCGCATTACATTTTATTGAAAAAGATGAAACAAAAACAGTTGTTGCAATAAAGGCATACACCACACTTCTTACATATATATTCATAAATTATTTTTTATTGATAGAAACATTAATCTAAATTAAATCAACAATTCATCATTAAGATTCTTAATAAAAAGGATACTAATTAAGACAGGATTTTTTCAGATACTGATGGTTTATTCTTTCTTTTTCTCAACCTCCATATTTCACCTTTATGCCGCGTTGGAACGGTATCACCTAACAATTTCCCCCAGGGTTTTAAACCAGGCACTCTGTCAAACACAATTTTTATAATAGCAACAAAAGGAATGGAAAGAAACATGCCCGGAACACCCCAAAGTGCGGCGCCTAATAAAACAGTTATAATAGAAACAAGTGCGTTAATCTGAACTTTAGAAGAAACAATTCTTGGTACTAATATATTATTATCAATAAACTGAATAACGATGTAGGCAACTAAAATTCCCAGTTGCGTATTATAACCATCTTTTGTAACTGTAGCCATTAATACAGGTAAAGCAATTGCAATAACTCCGCCTATATATGGAATCATGTTTAGCAAAGCTCCTATCACGCCAAATAAAATTGCATACTTAACACCTAATATTAATAACGCTGCTGAGTTCATTATAGCAACAATTAATGCTTCTAATAATAAACCAACCATATAGCTTTGAATGGCAGATTTTGTTTGATTTAAAATTTCACCCACCTGCATCATATTTTTTTCAGCAAACACTTCATACAAAAAATTTAAAATAAGCGGCTTATAAAACAGTAAGAGAAAAATATAAACCGGCAACAGCAGAATAATTCCCAATGTTCCAAGTGCAGTACTAACTGTAGATCCTACCAACGAACTGCTGCTGTTAAGTGCATTGTTTACCAGCTGAACTTGTTTTTGAATGGTGATTTTAAAATGCGCCTGAACCCATTGCCCAAACTGTGTTGACAGCATACTAAATTTTTGTTTTAGTAGTGGCCAAGTATCGCTAAACCTTGCTATTTGGGAAGAGAGAAAATATAAGATGCTGCCGAAGATAATTATTGCTACGAGCAATGTGCAAATAATAGATAAGGCTTTTGGTATTTTACGTTTTTGAAACCAAACAAATAGCGGGTTTAACAGTATTGCAAATATCATTGCAAATGCAAGAGGTATAAGAATATCCTGCAGGTTAAACAATGTGTAAACTAAAAGTATTATTCCAAAAAGAATAACTGTTGCCTTAATATAAAAAGGATATTGTTTTACAGTTACATTTTCGTTTGACATCAATAATATTTTTATAAGAAAGAGTCAAACTTAGGCTAAATATTGTGATAAGAATCTAATATTTAAAATCAAAATATATTATAGAATTTTTAATAATTGATTTCTAGATATTTCATATTCATCCATTAAAATAAAATGAATATTAAATTTTTTTGTGTGAATAAATGAAAGTAAAAATCAATCTTTCTACAAAAAAATATTTAGGTAATTTTAATTTTTGTTAATGATAAATAAGTAAATATACTTGGTACTTGCTTGTCTTTAAATTAGATTCACTTATAAATGGATTGACTCTAGATATATGTGATTGATCTGCGTAAAAATTTATTATATAACAATAGTAATAAATTACACTACTAAGGAATTTTCGGATTTTTGCATGATAAGAAGTGCCATTTCTGCAATAGCATTCGCATCATAATTACATTCATGATGTAATTCTTTTAGCGTTCCATGCTCAATTATTTTATCAGGAATGCCAAGCATTTTTATTTCAGCTTTATATTTATGCTCATTCATAAATTCCAGCACTGCACTTCCAAATCCGCCAACAATTGTTCCATCTTCAACCGTAATTATTTTATTGAATTTACTAAACACTTCATTCAATAAATTTTCGTCAATCGGTTTTACAAAACGCATATCATAATGCGCCGCATTAATACCGCTCGTTTTTAGTTCACGGATGGCAGACGTTGCAAAATTTCCCGGGTGACCGAACGTTAAAATAGCGATGTCTTTTCCATCTTTCAATTTTCTTCCTTTTCCAATTTCAATTTCTTTAAATGGTGTTTTCCATTCAGGCATTACACCTTCACCACGCGGATATCTTATTACAAAAGGAGTTTTATTTTTTTCAAGTTGCGCGGTGTACATCAGGTTACGCAATTCACTTTCATTCATTGGTGCGCAAACAATCATATTTGGTATGCAGCGCATAAATGAAATATCGTAAGCGCCGTGATGTGTTGGTCCATCTTCACCAACCAAACCGGCTCTGTCTAAGCAAAATATTACAGGTAATTTTTGAATAGCAACATCATGTATTACCTGGTCATATGCTCTTTGCATAAAAGACGAATAAATATTGCAGAATACACGCATGCCTTGTGTAGCAAGGCCAGCACTTAATGTAACTGCATGTTGCTCGCAAATACCAACATCGAAAGCACGATCGGGCATTGCATCCATCATAAATTTTAAAGATGAACCGCTTGGCATTGCTGGTGTTACACCCAAAATTTTTTCGTTCTTTTTTGCAAGCTCAATTATAGTGTGCCCAAAAACATCCTGATATTTTGGCGGTTGTGGCAATTCAAATTTTTTCTTGTATATCTCGCCGGTTACTTTATCAAATAAGCCTGGTGCATGCCATTTTGTTTGATCTTGTTCAGCAAGCGTATAGCCTTTTCCTTTTACAGTTATAATATGTAAAAGTTTTGGTCCCGGAATTTTGCGCAAATCACTAAGTGTGTCAACGAGTTTGGTTATATTATGTCCGTCAATCGGTCCGAAATACCGGAAATTTAATGATTCAAATAAATTGCTTGATTTACTTACCATTCCCTTAATCCCCGCTTCAAGTTTTGCAGCCATGTCTCGCGTAAATCTTTTTCCTACGGGTAATTTTCCTAGCAATTTCCAAACATCATCTCTAATCTTATTGTATTTGGGCGATGTTGTAATATCAGTAAGATATTCTTTTAAGGCACCAACATTTTGATCAATACTCATGCAGTTATCATTCAAAACAACCAACAAATCCGCATCGGCAACACCAGCATGATTTAATCCTTCAAAAGCAAGACCTGCCGTCATAGCGCCATCACCAATAACAGCAACAGTTTTCCTGTTTTTTTCGCCTATGTATTTTGCAGCCATTGCCATACCAAGTGCTGCTGAAATAGATGTGGAAGAATGCCCAACACCAAAAGTATCATACTCACTTTCACTGCGTTTTGGAAAGCCGCTTAATCCATTATATTTTCTGTTGGTAAGAAAGTTATCACGACGGCCTGTAAGGATTTTATGTCCGTAAGCCTGGTGCCCGACATCCCAAACAAGCTGATCATAAGGTGTGTTATAAACGTAATGCAGTGCTGTGGTAAGTTCTACCACGCCAAGGCTAGCACCAAAATGCCCGCCGTAAACACTTACAATATCAATAATGTATTGTCTAAGTTCGTCACAAACCTGGAAGAGCTGATCTATCGAAAGTTTTTTTAAGTCGTTAGGAGAATTTATATCATTTAGCAGAACACCTGGTTTAATTTCCATTTACAGATATTGAAATGTAAAAATAATATATTTATGCAATTTTATTAGTATAAACGATTAGCCGAGCATTTTAGTTTTACAATAACCATGCTTAATGCCAAACAGACTGCTTATTTACCATTAATCAAATTTGACTAAAAGCGGCAGCGTTTAAATTTTTAAATTTGTTCAACATGCAGAAAAATCAATTGGCTTATTGGTGGTGCCAGGTAGGAGGATGGACTTTTTATGGATTAGCTATGCTTTTTTTTGTTTGGGTTTTCAGGCTTCCACTTTCTGAATTGTTTGTGCAAAGGCTTTTATTATCTATTTCTTTTGGTTTATTATTTACTCACATTCTGCGCTTAATTATTTTAAAATTAAATTTAGTGCCGCCAATTTTTGGCAGGCAGTGGATACACTTATTTATTGTTACACTTTTTATATGCATTACCTATAGTTATGCCGGCAGTACCATTGTTGAGTGGCTGCATTTGTATGATCCAAAAATTAAAGCCACTATTCCGGAGAGATTTTTTTTGAATATTGCTAACGATTCACCTATTATTCTTGTTTGGCTTTCTATTTATTATCTCTGGCATTATTTTGAAAATACGCGCAATACAAAAATCGACAGCGTAAAAATGGAAAGTCTTGTAAAAGAACTTCAGCTTAAAACAATAAAATCACACATTAATCCTCATTTTATTTTTAATGCATTAAATAGTATAAGAGCTTTGGTTGATGAAAATCCTGAACGTGCAAGAACGGCCATTACTGAATTAAGCAATATTTTAAGAAGTAGTATGCAGGCCGAAAAAACAGAAACAACAAGGTTGGAAAAGGAACTAAGTATTGTAAAAGATTATCTTGAATTAGAACAAATTCGTTTTGAAGACAGGCTTAAAGTTGAGTATGAAATTGATGAAGATACTTTAGATCAGCAGGTGCCGCCAATGATGCTGCAAACACTTGTAGAAAATGCAATTAAGCATGGTATAAGTAAACAAATAAATGGTGGTGTGGTAAGAATTCATTCTGATTTTAAAGATGATCATCATGAATTGATTATTGAAAATACCGGGCATCTTAGTGAAGTTGCAAATCCTGATGGATTTGGTATAACAAGTACAACAGGACGCTTAAAACTTTTGTATGGCAATGATGCCAGTTTTCAAATTAAAAATTTAAATAGTAACATAGTGCAGGCAAGAGTAATATTACCAGTAAATGCACTTTCATTTTTAAAACAGTAAAATGTCACTAAAAGCAATTATAGTAGATGATGAGCGGCTTGCAAGAGCAGAGCTTAAAAAAATGTTGCAGGAATATCCTGATATAAATGTGATTGACGAAGCTGCAAATGCAGAAGAAGGTATCGAAAAAATTGAAATGCAAAACCCCGACATAATTTTTCTTGATATACAAATGCCGGGCAAAACAGGTTTTGATCTGCTTGCTAGTCTTGAAAGAGCGCCACATGTAATTTTTACTACGGCATATGATGAATATGCTTTAAAAGCATTTGATGTAAATGCTTTGGATTATTTATTAAAACCGATAGAACCAAGGCGTCTTGCCGATGCAGTACACAAATTGCATGATGAAATAAGTAAAGAAAGAGATCCACAGGGAAATAACCGCGGGCTACTTACAGAAGCGGACCAGGTTTTTGTAAAGGATGGCGAAAGATGTTGGTTTGTAAAGCTAAGTGAAATACGTTTGTTTGAAAGTGTTGGCAATTATGCTAAGGTATTTTTTGCAATAAATAAACCTTTGATTTTAAAATCACTTAATGCTTTGGAAGAACGCCTGGATGATCATGTATTTTTTCGCGCTAACAGGAAACATATTATTAACCTGCGCTGGATTGAAAAAATTGAACCTTATTTTAATGGTGGATTATTGGTTGAATTAAAAGGTGGCGAAAAAATAGAAGTAAGCCGCCGCCAAACAGTAAAATTTAAAGAAATGATGAGCTTTTAGTTTTTCTGAATGGATCTGTAAATACAAATCCGTTATAACTTTTATGCTGAGTATAAATGCTTGCACCGAGTAATTTCCACTCAACTATTCCATCAATAATATATTGAAATTTTTCATTATCGTTTGTTCGGTCTACTATTATTAAATAGGGCTTCCAATTTGTTGCGCATGTAAAGCCATCGGTTGATGAAAATGCATTTATAGGAATATTATTCTTAAGTTGCTTGTCTTTCCCGTAATCAATTTGTAAATTATATTCTGATATTAGGTTGTCTTCCAATTTCACTTCTAAAAGAGAACATCCGTTTTTGCTTAAAGTGTCTTCTGAAGCAAAATTCCACGTTCTACTGCCGTTTGAGTTTGATCCTTTGTTATCTTTATTAGTAAAACATCCGGCAAAAGATAAAAGTCCAACAACAAAAATTATAGAAGTAAATCGTCCAAAATTCTCCCTGATTAATTTTGTCGCTTTTAAACAAATTGCTATAAAATAAATAGCGAGTGCAGTGTTTATAAAGGCCCATAACAGATAAAACATATAGCTGGTTTATTGGGTTCTTAAAATATCTCAGCTAAGCAGTTACAGGCACAGAATGTATAGCATCACTAATTTCTTTTATAAGTGATGCATCTTTTTCAATAGCATTTCCAACTACAATAATATCAGCGCCGCTGCGGCAATTAAGGTAAGCCTTTTCAGCATTTGTTATTCCACCACCAACAATTAATGGTGCTTCAATGTGTGAAGAAACTTTTTCAATCATATGCTGGGAAATAGGGTTTTTTGCTCCGCTGCCTGCATCCATAAAAATTAATTTCATACCAAGCATTTCACCCGCCATTGCAGTACACATGGCAATTTCACTTTTATCGCTTGGTATAGGTGTGGCATTTGAAATATACGAAACTGTTGTAGGAGCGCCACCATCAATAACCATATAACCTGTTGGCATAATTTCCAAGCCGCTTTGTTTAACTACGGGTGCGCTAATTACATGCTGACCAATTAAAAGTTCAGGGTTTCTGCCGGAGATAAGTGAGAGATATAAAAGTGCATCAGCATAACGGCTTATCTGGCTGGTAGCGCCAGGAAAAATAATTACCGGTATAGAGCATGAAACTTTTATTTCACGAATACATTCATCAAGATTATTAGAAATAACCAAACTTCCGCCAACAAAAAAATAATCTATTTCTGCTTCTACTGCAATGGATACAAGTTGTTCCGTGGTGGCAGCATTTATTTTATCAGGATCAACCAGCACTGCAAAAGATTTTTTGCCCGAACGTTTCCTTTCCTGTAATTGGTTATATAACGTGTGCTTCATGCTGGTTTTCGGTTAGTGCCTTTGCAAAAATGCAAAAAATTTTTTGATTCTTAAGAATTAGAGGGTAATGTTTTCTGTTCAGAATCTTTTTATAGATACGTATTATTAATAAAATAAGTGCTTTGATTATGAAAATCCAGAGACTTTATAGGAATTATTGACAAAATACATGCTGACTTTTAAATAGTATAACTACCACAAACTATTTCTTTTACTTCTGCCACCCAAACCCAATGCACCTAACAAACTTCTTGTAATTACTGATGCCGCAGTACGTTCAACTTGTTTTATAGCCGGATTATCAAATATGCTTGTTTCTTTTTGTGGTTTTGCTTGCTGCTGTTGCTTTTGCTGTGCTACCTGTTGGACTTGTTGTTGAGAAAGATTTGCAGCCTGTTGAAGTTTGTCATTTAAAATTTCGTAAGCACTTTCGCTATCAACTGTGCGGTTGTATTTTGATATAAATTTGCTTTTACTAACTAAGGTAGCTAATTCATCATCAGATAAAATATTCATTCTGCTTCGTGGCGGGCACAGCATTGTATGAACGAGCGGTGTTGGAATACCTTTTTCATTTAAAAAGGTTACCAACGCTTCACCAATTCCCATTTGCGTAAGTAGTTCATCCGTTTTGTAATAGTTAGTTTCTGGAAAATTTTCTGCTGCCTGTTTTATTGTTTTTCTATCTGCCGCAGTAAATGCACGCAATGCATGTTGTATTTTTAAACCCAGTTGACTTAAGATTGAAGCTGGTACATCTTGCGGGTTTTGTGTACAAAAAAAAATACCAATTCCTTTTGAGCGAATTAATTTGATAATTGTTTCAATTTTTTGCAATAAAGCATCCGTTGCTTCATCAAACAATAAATGCGCTTCATCAATAAATAATACAAGTTTTGGTTTTTCAATATCACCTTCTTCCGGCGATGTTGCATATAATTCATCCAGTAACTGCAACATAAAAGTTGAAAACAATTTTGGATGATTTTGCATATCTGTAACGCGTAAAATATTAATCATTCCTCTGCCATCATCGCTTATACGCATAAGATCGTCCACTTCAAAACTTGGTTCACCAAAAAATATATCGGCACCTTGTTGCTGCAATTCAATCACCTTACGCAATATTGTTCCCGATGTTGTTGTTGAAATGTTACCATAAATTTTTTGTATATCAGCTTTACCTTCATTACATACATATTGCAATACTTTTATAAAATCCTGCAGGTTTAATAACGGCAGTGTATTATCATCACAATATTTAAAAATTATACTTACAAGTCCTGATTGCGTATCATTTAAATCTAAAATTTTTGATAAAAGAATGGGACCAAACTCACTTACTGTTGCATGTAAACGCACGCCGGCTGCATTACTTAAAGAAAAAAATTCAACCGGAAATGCAGAAGGTTTAAATGTTATGTTCAGCAATTTGCAGCGTTCTTCAATTTGATTATTTAGTGCGCCTGCAGCAGCAAGCCCGCTTAGATCACCTTTAATATCTAACAGTAAAACAGGCACGCTGGCATCACTTAAATATTCACTTATTAATTGCAATGTTTTTGTTTTACCCGTTCCGGTTGCACCGGCAATTAAGCCATGACGATTCATTGTTTTTAATGGTAAAAAAATATCTGCTTCACTAACAAGATTTCCATCGAGCATGGCGCAGCCAAGCTTTACATTTTCTCCATTAAAACTATAACCTGTTTTTACGGTTTCAAGCAATTGTTTCTGGGTAAGCATATTTAATATTTAATAATGCTTGCAATATAAGCATGCGAATGAATGTTAAAAATTATTGCTGCGCTACGGGAATAAATTTCTCTTTGTTAGTACCTAAGGTTTTATGCACAACATCATTAATTGTTTTCAACAGAGAATTATTACCCTGTACATCTTCTGTTAATTGCCATATCATAATACCGTTAGCTTTTTGCAGTGCAAGTTTCGTTTTTTGTTTAATGGTTGTTATTCCATTATAATAAATTGTATCAGCAACCTGGTCTTGATATGCGCTATGATATTGTGCGATGATATCTTTATATGCAAATTCATCCTGCGTAAATTTATTATAAAAGCCATAACCATAAAACGGAACGCCGAGATTAGTTTTATTAGATGATAATCCTTTTGCTGACCAAAAATTGAGATCGCTTACAGCCATAGTATAAGAAGAGTGTTGTCCCGGATGTTGCGGAGCCCACGGTCCTGTTGAATCATAACTCATGATATTTACAAAATCGAAATAATTAAATGTGGAAACAGGAATCTGGTCTGCAAACCAGGTTGCAATTGCTGCTGTAACCAGCTTGCCTTTTGGTTTTAATACAGACGATAATGTTTTAATAAATCCGCCATAATTATTACCAATAATATTTCCTTCAAGATCAACATCAGCACCATCTAAATTATGCTGCTGTAAATAAGAAAGAATTTTTTTACAGAAGGATTTTACGCTGTCTGGTTGCGTTAAATCTTTCCAGTTCTTTTTCGTTCCTGCAAGATTAGCACCGCCTAAAGACATTAATACTTTTACATTATTTGCATGTGCATTTTTTACAACGGTTGATAAGCCACTGAATGTTGTAAGATTGCCATCTGCATCAGGATTGGCAAATGCAATGTTCAAATGCGTGATATCGGTGTAGTTAAGATTTGATGCGTTGTTTGGAAAATTATCCCATGTATTTAAATAACCAACTATTCTGAACTGTGCAGTTGTTTTTAAAGCTGCTATCAAACAAAAAATTATAAGAAAGCACCAGGTAATTTTTTTCATTTTTTAAAGATAGATTTCAATATTTATTTAAAATCTTTTTTGAATAATTTAATTACTTGACTTGCTTTATTTCTTTTATTAAATTTTCTCTTGAATAAATTGAAAGTAGTTAAAATAATTTTTCCACTTTTAGTAGTTTGATAAAAACAAAAAGCACTACAATTCTCTAAATAATAGTGCTTTTTTATAAAGTTACAAACCTGCAAAATCAAAATTTAATAAACTGATGATTTATTTTTAACCTGCAAATTTGTAATTTAAGATTTTGTCTGAATCAAGCTTGGCTTTTAATACAAGGCTTTTATTTGGATTATCAAAGTTTCTTTTTATAAGTAAATACATTAACACGCAAGTTGCAGCAGCGGCTACAATTATCATTTGCTTTTTTTTCATATTGTCTTTTTTAAAACTTGACCAATACACATGCCAGCCTTTAAAATAAAACCATTATTAAATAATGTTTAAACTTTTGGCAACTCATAACCGTTATGATATTTTGCTGCAAGTAATGTATTGGCATCTTCATCTGTAAATTTCTTCTGCTCTTTGTCCCAATAAATTTTCTTCCCTGTTCTAAATGCGATATTACCCATATCACAAACGGTTGCCACATGCGCAGCATCCTGCACAGGACATTTTAGATCTTCCATCTTTCTTGATTTAACCACTTCAAGAAAGTTTCCGGTATGTTTCAAAATTCCATCATCAACAACAGGCTGGCGCGTAACTGCATCCATTTGATTTTGCTTATTTTTCACTTCAGGAATTACTTCCCATCCGCCACGGTCAACCACAAGTGTTCCATTGTTACCAATAAATGCAACACCATGATCACGTTGATAAGGCCCGTCATTAATTCCCGTGGCATGTTCCCATAACATATTAAAGCTGCCAAAATCATAAACTGTTGTTAGCGTATCCGGCGTTTGCTCTGCATCATCAGGATAAGCAAATTTGCCGCCACTTGCCATAATACTTTTTGGAACATCAGCCTTTGAGCCTATCAATGCATAATCAATCATATGCACACCCCAGTCTGTCATTAAACCACCCGCATAATCCCAATACCATCTAAAATTAAAATGAAAACGATTTGGATTGAACGGACGTTTTTCTGCAGGTCCTAACCACATATCATAATTAACTCCGGCAGGCGGTGCACTATCAGGTTTTACTGGTATTGATTGCATCCATCCCTGGTAAGCCCATGCTTTTACCAAACGCACATTACCCAACTTTCCAGAATGCACAAAATCCATTGCATCTGCATAATGTTTTTCGCTGCGCTGCCACTGACCAACCTGCACAACACGATTATATTTTTTTTGTGCAGCCACCATTGTTGCACATTCAATTATTGAATTGCCAACAGGTTTTTCGCAATACACATCTTTGCCAGCCATACATGCATCAATCATTATTTTACAATGCCAGTGATCAGGCGTTGCAATTAATACCGCATCAATATCTTTATTATCCAAAAGTTTTCTGTAATCACTGTATGGCGTTACATTAATATTTTGCTGCTTCAATTCTGCCACGCGATTATCCAAAACACTTTTATCAACATCGCAGAGCGCAATACATTCTGCTTCAGGATGTTTAATTAAATTGGTGAGATCGGTCCAGCCCATTCCATGTATGCCAATTGCGCCAATACGAATTTTATCATTGGCTGAAATTTTTTTTGCGGCTGATAAAGTTTTTGGTAATAATGCTGCACCTGCTAAATAAGCTGATGTGTTTTGAATAAAATGTCTGCGTTTCATTATGACAAATATTTATTTTATAAGATGCTTAAATGTACGCAGTTGAAATTTATTCAACATATTCTTCATTCAAAAAAATTATCAGCGGCTAATATTTGATAATAAAGTATCAGGTATAAAAAGAAAATACGTTACAGCATTATCTTCTTAAATTAATTGTTCTTTGGTAAGAAGAACCTGGATTGGTTAAGGTTGGAGTAACTACAATTCTAACTTTATTATCTGTAATTATATAAGTGCCTATTTCGGGAATAGTATTTATTGAAACTCCAGATTTTACAAGGCTCATTGTATTGGCAATTGTTAGTTTATAAGAAATTGTATCGTAAGTTGATGATTCTTTTGTGCACAATAACCCGTTTGATTCAAAATTAAAATAATCACCACGTATTCCTCTATATACATTATAGGAAACGGAGGCACCCCTGGTAATCATTGAATCGCTTACAACACTCCACTTTCCTGTTATAGTTTCTGACCCGGATTTTGTGCAGGCATTTAATAACATAACAAAACAAATTAAAATAGCGGGCAAAATTTTTTTCATTCTGATTTTAAAACATGACATACTAAAATCAAACAACGTTGCAGCACAAAATAATTTAATAAAGCATCTGCGATAATAGTTAAGAATTACATTTGTGCGGCTCACAATAATGAAAGCTTATTTAAATTATACACGCATTGTTTTACTATTTGTTTTTTTGGTAATATTTGCCGGCGCTGTTGTTCGCACCACACAAAGCGGCATGGGTTGCCCGGATTGGCCACATTGTTTTGGCATGTATATTCCGCCATTAAGTGCAAAAGGTTTGCCGCCCGATTATAAAAAATATTTAGATAAACAAGACATTGATGCCGTATATAATCCTGCGCATGCCTGGGTTGAATACATTAACCGTTTAATTACCTGCGCACTCGGAATTTTAATTTTAATACATGTTGTTTGGAGCTTTAAAAAATTCTTTCGCATCAAACAAATCATCTGCTGGCTTTCCTGTTTATTTCTTTTGGGAACTTTGTTTGAAGCGTGGCTAGGCAAAATAGTAGTTGATACAAATCTTGCTGTTGTAAAAATTACACTGCACATGATTGCGGCTTTATTTCTTGCAATAATTCCGGTGTTGATTTTATATAAACTAAACAATGATAAAATTGTACATGATAAAACGTTGCGTATTATAACAAGCATTGCTTTAATTATTTTATTAGCGCAAATTATTATTGGTACTGATGTACGTGAACAGGTTGATGAAGTTTCAAAATCATTAAGCTATCAGCAGCGCGATACATGGCTCGCACATTTGAATGGAGTCTTTGATGTACATAAAATTTTTTCCATTATCACTGCATTATTAGTTATCGTTGTATTCTGGCGTTCTTTATCACATGCGGTATTACAGCCAGGAGCAGCTTTTTTATTATTGGTTGTTTTGCTCTTGATGGCTGCCGGTGTTTCATTAGCCAGTTTTAATATTCCGGCATTTATTCAGCCAATACATTTATTGTTATCAAGTATTTTATTTGTTGCGTTGTTTGCGTTTAGTTTGAAGGTGCGGAAATGATTTGCCATTTCAATTAAGGTTAAGCTTCTTACAAATATAAGATTGATAATATTCTTTAAATTTGAAAAACAAATTTAGTATTATGGTTTATGGGCAAATTAATATTGACCCTGAAATAATGAGCGGAACACCAGTATTTTCGGGAACACATGTACCTATTCAAAACTTATTTGATTATATTGAAGGTGGCGATGACCTCTCAGAATTTTTAGATGATTTTCCTTCTGTAACAAAGGAAGCTGCGTTATCTGTTTTGGAGATGGCAAAAAAAACATTGACTTCAGAAAGCATTCTGCATGAAAATTCTGCTTGATGAAAGCTTGCCCCGTAAACTACGTAAAGAAAGACTTTGGAGAAGAACATGAAATTTTCACATTTAGAGATAAAGGTTGGTTAGGCAAGATAAACGGTGAGCTGTTGATGTTAGTGATTAAAGATAACTTTGAATTATTTATTCTCTGTGCCTTCAACAATCGGAGAGAAACTTTACAAAAATTAATTCCAAAAATATTTGAAAGAATTTCTCAAGGCAATCTGCAAAACGTCATAGAAATTTATTAAAGTGAATTATGAGTGTTACGATTTTTTATTTATATAAACCCCGCCATTCAAAATTTCCTTTTCGTCATTAAACGTAACCTATTAAATTTACCTTTCTCATCGAATCTTCACACATGAAAAAATATCAACTGTTTTTTATTTTTTGTTTGATAACAACTATCATTTCAGCACAACAAACATTTCCGGTTAATGGTGTTCAGGATTATCGTGAAGATTATATTGCATTCACACATGTTACAATTGTAAAAGATTCAAAGACCACTTTAAAAGATGCGACGCTAATTATCAGGCAGGGAAAAATAATTGCCGTTGGAAATAACTTAGCTGTGCCTAAAGATGCAGCAACAATTGATTGTAAAGGCAAATACATATATCCATCGTTTATAGATTTAATAAGTGATTACGGAATTACAGTTGCTGAACAGCCAAAGCGCACGAGAAATTATTACCAGGCACAGTTTGTTAGCGATACAAAAGGCGCTTATGGATGGAACCAGGCAATTCGCCCTGAAACAGATGCATCAAAAATTTTTACCGCAAATGAAACAAAAGCTAAAGACTTACGAAGCATGGGTTTTGGCGTTGTGCTTACGCATTTGCAGGATGGCATTGCACGCGGCACAGGAACATTGGTAACATTAAGCGATGAAAAAGAAAATTTTGATATGCTGCGCGATAAAGCGGCTGCATTTTATTCATTCAGCAAAGGCAGTTCAACGCAGGATTATCCAACATCATTAATGGGTTCAATTGCTTTAATGCGTCAAACATATTTAGATGCGCAATGGTATAAAAATCTTTCTGCTGCAGACAAAGAAAAATCAACGAGTGAAGGCACAAATCTTTCTTTAGAAGCATGGAATAATAATCAAACATTACCACAAATTTTTGATGCTGGCGATAAATGGAATGTATTGCGTGCAAAAAAAATTGCTGATGAATTTAATGTTCAATATATAATTAAAGGTGGCGGCAATGAATACCAGCGTATGGATGAAATGAAAGCAACTAAAGCAAATTTTATTTTACCTTTAAATTTTCCAAAAGCTATTGATGTAGAAGACCCAAACGCTGCAAGACTTGTTGCTTTGAGTGTAATGAAGAATTGGGAAATGGCACCACTTGAACCCGGCATATTTGATAAAGCAGGTTTGAATTTTGCGCTTACTGCAAGCGGCACGCAAGGTGATGAATTTTTAAAAAATCTTCGTGAAGCAATCGATAATGGTTTAAGTGAAGGCAAAGCATTAGATGCATTAACCAAAACGCCGGCAACATTAATTAATGCGTATGATAAAGTAGGAAGTATTGATGTGGGCAAGCTGGCTGATTTTATTATTACAACAGGACCTGTGTTTGATGAGAATACTATCTTTTTGCAAAACTGGATTCAGGGTAAAAAATTTATGCTTACTGATAATGGATGGAATGATTACCGCGGCAACTATAAACTTACTATCAAACAAAACAATAATAACAAACAATATAATGTTGTTGTTGATGGAAAACCAGGTAAACTTTCTGCAACAATTCAATCATCGGGTGATACAGCAAAAACAAAAATTGATATAGACATCACAAACACTTCGGTTAATATAAAATGGAGTAATAAAACTGATAGCTCAAAAACAAATTTATTGTCCGGTGTTATTAGCAATACAATATGGAATGGCTCAGGTTATGATGCAAATGGAAATATTGTTTCGTGGAATATGATGGTTTCATCGCCGTATGTTGAGAAGCCAGATACATCAAAACCAAAAATAAAAAAATTAGATATTAATACAAAGGTGCTATTTCCTTTTGATGGTTATGGTTTTTCAGAAATGCCAAAGCAACAGGAAGTGCTGATAAAAAATTCAACGGTTTGGACGAACGAAACAGATGGCATTTTGCAAAATACAGATGTATTATTAAAGAGCGGCAAGATTGCAGCCATTGGAAAAAATCTATCTGCGTCAAATGCTGAGCAAATTGATGGAACCGGAGAATATTTAACGCCGGGAATTATTGATGAGCATTCGCATATTGCTGTTACAGGCAGTGTAAATGAATGTTCTCAATCTGTAACCGCGGAAGTCCGTATTGCAGATGTAATAAATCCTGAAGACATTGATATATACCGGCAACTTTCCGACGGTGTAACTACAGCACATATATTACATGGCAGTTGTAATACCATTGGCGGACAAACACAATTAATAAAAATGCGCTGGGGAAAAGATGCAGAAGAAGTGAAATTTGCCAACTGGGATCCTTTTATAAAATTTGCGTTGGGTGAAAATGTAAAGCGTTCTTATAGTCCAACAAATAATCGCTTTCCTAATACACGTATGGGTGTAGAACAAGTGTTGGTGGATGCATTTACGCGTGCAGAAGATTACGAGAAACAAGGCGCAGATAAACGCAAAGATTTAGAGCTTGATGCATTAGTTGAAATTCTTAATCAAAAAAGATTTATCACTTGTCATTCTTATGTGCAAAGCGAAATAAATATGCTGATGCATGTTGCCGATTCATTTCATTTTAAAGTAAACACATTCACACATATTTTAGAAGGATATAAAGTTGCTGATAAAATGAAAGCGCACGGTGCTTATGCATCTACATTTAGTGATTGGTGGGCATATAAGGCAGAAGTAGAAGATGCGATTCCTTACAACGCAGCATTAATGACAGATGAAGGATTAACGGTTGCAGTAAACAGTGATGATCCTGAACAAGCCAGACATTTAAACCAGGAAGCTGCAAAGAGTATAAAATATGGTGGCTTAACAGAAGATCAGGCGTTTAAAATGTGCACGCTTAATCCAGCAATTATGTTGCACATTGCAGACAGGGTTGGCAGCATTAAAACTGGTAAAGATGCTGATGTTGTTTTGTGGAACAATAATCCGTTGAGTGTTTATGCAACAGCGCAAAAAACTTTTGTTGATGGTATTGAATATTATGATCGCCAAAAAGATTCAACGACGCGTATTTATATATCTTCAGAAAGAAATCGTTTGATACAAAAAATGCTTACTGCGAAAAAGGAGGGTGCTAAAACGCAACCTGCAATTGAAACGTTTGATGCAAAAGCAGAAAGTGAAGATGGACAATAAATAAACTTTTTAAATGCCAATATTAAATCCTAGCTGGAATGTAATCCATGAAGACCAGCCATAAGGCTGATGAAATCCATCATACATAATGGCTGCTTCAAGCGCTGAAAAATGTGCGCCAACACCAATATCAGCAGCAAAACCTTTATAAGTATTATCTGAATTTTTATAACTTGTAAAACCGGCACCAAGATCACCTTGTAAAAAGAACGTATGTAATGTAAGCGGCAAATATTGTCTTAATCCAATTTTTACAGGAATGTAAGTTTCGTCACCTGATGCATGTTCGGGACTATCATGCTTGGTAAAAAGATTTGTATAACCAAGCGAAAAAACAGCTCTCGTATTTTTTGATCCTAAAGTAAGACCGGCATTAGCGCCCAACCCAAACTTGTAACGGTCTATTGAATTATTGTTTGCTGTTGAAGCATACAAGCCATGAACATATAATGATAAATGTGGTAATTGTGCTTCAGATTTATAGGAAGAAAAGATTGCAGCAGTAATAAATGCAATAATAATTTTTGATTTCATGTGTATTGTTTTTTGATTTTATTTGTCACAGGGAAGTCGCCATAAACCTTTTTTGATTGGAAAATATTACGGCTCATTTCATAGCATTGTAATTTTAGAATTGAATTAATGAGATAAGTATATAAACGAAACATTGAAACAATAATTACTCCAAAATGAAAATTAGTATTGTAGGCTCTGGAAATGTTGCAACTGTTTTAGGCAAACTTTTAAAGCAAAAAGGTTTCATAATTAATGAAGTTGTTAGCCGGAATAAAATGCATGCATTGAGTCTTGCAGATGAATTAGATGCAGTTGCGTTAGACGATATTAATGCTATTTCTAAAATAAGTGATGTATATATTATTGCTGTAAACGATGATGCAATAGAAATGGTAAGCAATGAATTAAAAATTGACGATAAAATTGTTGTGCATACCTGTGGCAGTGCATCGATAAGTGTTTTACAAAATGCATCAAATAATTTTGGTGTTTTATATCCGTTGCAATCATTGCGTAAAGAAATTTCTTATTTGCCTGATATACCTTTTTTAATTGATACAAATAATAATCATTCAAAAGAAATAATATATGCGTTAGCAAATTCAATCTCTGAAAATATAACAGAAGCAAATGATGAACAGCGCATGCAATATCATTTATCTGCAGTTGTTGTTTCCAATTTTACCAATCACTTATTTTCTCTTACAAACGAATATTGTAAAGCGAACAATATTAATTTTTCTCTATTGCTTTCATTGATAGAAGGAGTGATAAATCGTATCAAAATTTTTAATCCTTCTGAAATGCAGACTGGACCTGCAATGCGTGGCGATGTTTTAACGATACAAAAACACCTTGCGTTATTAAAAGATTTTCCTGAATTAAAAAATATTTATTCGGTAATGAGTAAAAGCATTCTTGCAATGCGGACAGATGCTTCAAAAGCGTCAGGCAGATAAATCATTGTTCGATAAATTTTCCCAGCGCTTTATATTTTTCATAGCGCTTATTATACAGCTCAATATTTTTTTTGTTGGGTTGATATTCCGCATTGAAACCTTGTCCCATTGTCTGCATTGCATCTTCCACTTTATTATAAATTCCTGCCGCTGTTGCGGCAAACATAGCAGCACCGGTTGCACAAGTTTGTTCAGATGAATGAATACGAATCGGCATATTCATCACATCAGCCATAACCTGCATTATATAATTTGATTTTCTTGCTACGCCACCAAGCCCAATTAAACCTTTTATATGCACGCCTTCATTATTAAATCGTTCAACAATAGCTCTGGCACCAAAACACGTTGCCTCAGCTAGTGCTTTAAAAACCCGCGGCGCATCTGTACCTAAACTTATATTAATGATTGACGCTTTTAATTCCTGGTTTGCGTCCGGTGTTCTTCTTCCGTTTAACCAATCAACAGCAAGCTCATCATTTTCATTTAAAGTAAGTTTTAATGCTTCGCCTGAAAGTTGCATAATCATTTTTTCATGCATTTCTTTCAATAGTAAGTCAGCAGTTTCTGCATTTATAATTAAAGAGTCTTTAATAATATTTTTGAATGAATTTGTAATAAGATTTCTAAACCACGCATATGTATCACCGAATGCACTTTGTCCTGCTTCCATTCCCATCATGCCGGGAATAACAGATCCGGGTACCTGTCCGCAAATACCATTTACCAATTTATCTTTTACTTCATCCATCGGTGCAACGAGCATATCGCAGGTTGATGTGCCCATCACTTTACTTAAATGATATGGCTCGATCTGTCCACCCACTGCGCCCATATGCGCATCAAACGCACCAACACCAATAATAACGTTGGTTGATAAACCCAAACCCAAACGTTCAGCCCAATCTTTTGAAAGATTGCCTGCAGCTTTATCTGAAGTATATGTTTGATTAAATAATCTTGAAGTAAAACCATCAAGCAAATTATCAAGCGAAGAAAAAAATTCATTTGGCGGCAAGCCGTTATAATCTTCACTCCACAACGCTTTATGACCTGCAGAACAAACACCGCGCTTCATTTGATGTACATCATTTCCGCCGGTTAATAAAAAAGGAATCCAATCGCAATGTTCAACAAAAGAATAACAACTGCTTCTAATTGTTTCATCAACTCTTAATAGATGTAACAACTTGCTCCAAAACCATTCAGAAGAATAAATGCCGCCAGCGTATTGCAGATAATTAATACCAAATTTTTTTGCATGTTCATTAAACTCTGCTGCTTCTTTAACTGATGTATGATCTTTCCACAAAACAAACATGGCGTTTGGATTATTTTCAAATTGCGGTAACAAAGAAAGCGGCGTTCCGTGTTTATCAACGGCAACCGGAGTAGAGCCGGTTGTATCAACTGAAATCGCGGCAATATTTGCAGCGACATTTGTGCCCGCTTTTTTAATACAATCTTTTATTATTGTTTCAAGTCCTTCAATATAATCTAAAGGATGCTGGCGAAATTGATTTTGCTGTGGCGCACAATACAAACCATCTCTCCATCTCGGATAATAATGAACAGATGACGCAATTTCATCTCCGTTCATCGCATTTAAAATAACAGAGCGAACAGAATCTGTTCCATAATCAACACCAATAACAAATTTTTCAGCCATATATAAAAGTTAGTTAGTTGTTAGTTCAATTGTTGCAGATTTTAGATTATTACTGGTTGCCTTTAAAGTGATTTTTCCTGCGTTATGCGTAGATTTAATTACAACCATACATCTGCCTTGCCATGCTTTACGTTGTGGTAATTGATAGCTTTCCAAACTTATTGGATTTGCATTACCAACGCCAACAATCGTTCCTTCACCTTTAATAGAAAACTGAATTAAATTTTCTGCTGTAGGATTTCTTACACCTTTATCATCAGGTAACTCAACTGTTACATAAATTAAATCTTCGTTATCAGCAGTAATTGTATTTCTGTCTGCCGATAATTTTATTTGTGTTGGCGCACCTGCTGTTTGTAATATAGAAGTGTTTACTTTTTTTCCTTTAGAATAACCAACAGCTTTTAGTTCGCCTTCTTTATATGGAACATTATAAACTGCAATAAATTTTGTTGAGCGGTTTGTTTGTTTTTTGCCGAGCGATTTTCCATTTAAAAATAATTCTACTTCATCGCAAGATGAATAAATATTCACTTCAAACACTGAATCTTCAAAGCCTTTCCAGCTCCAGTCTGCGACAACATCATTCCAGTTCCAGATGCTCCAATCTTCTTTTTTCGGATTGATGGGAAATGAAGGATGCAATGATTTTACAAAAATAGATAATTGATTTTCTTTCCATAATGCATCACGATAAAATGATTGCGGACGCTTCCATCCACAGATATCAATATCACCGCAATAAGCAAGATTCCAAGGGTAAAAATCTTTGCTTTGTTCATAACCTAACCAACCAATACTTGCTTCGCCGATATAATCAAAACCTGTCCAGACAAAATCTCCAATTACCCAGGGATTATCAATAACGCCCATCCAATAATCAAACGCAGTTAAAGGATAAGATTCTGTACAAACTATAATGCGATTGGGTTTGCGCCGGTGATCTTCAACATACTTATTTAAATTGTAGTTATAACCTGCAACATCAACTGCATTGAAAAAAGCATCAGCCTTTTCATCAATACTATTATATGCCGAAGTGATTGCGCGTGTTGAATCTAATGAACGAATAAAATTTGCAAGCTCAACAGCGGTTGAATCACCTTCCGCAGTTTGCCGTTCAGGAATTTCATTGCCAATGCTCCACATAATTATTGAAGGATGATTC
>CAXSDU010000038.1:0-25184 GCA_964236165.1 uncultured Parafilimonas sp.
AAGCGATGAATGGCAACTGTATGTTCAAATGCTTTTAGACAAAGATGAACCAAGCCAGGAAGTTGAGGAACTATTTACATTTCATAGAAGACAAACAATTACATCTCTACTAAATACTGCAATTAGGAATAAAAGAATACGATTGGTATGAGTTTCTATTAGAGAATTATGCAAATAAATTAGGAACGAGTGCAGAGCCTGTAACCGAAACGAATATCGGTTGGTATTGTTACCAACTTAATGAATACTGGCAATTTGCCTGTGGTACTATCTTTTGGGCTGCTTTGCAACGTCTTTATAACTTTCAACAGGATCAATATTTGCCAGCATTTGTAAAAAAGTTTGCCGTAAGCATTACAAAAGAAATTTGTAAAGAGTTAATGCAATCTACACAAGCTACTTCTACAATTTCTGAAATTCTATCCGTTATTTCCAACAATGAAAAAGAAGAAGAAATAAAAAATGAAATTGAAACAAATCCATCAAGTAATCCTGTCGTCGCTGCAAAAAATGGCTTCCTGCTTTTACTGCAATTGTATTTGAACAATAAAGAACAGCTTCATCCTTTAAAGGAATTTATGAGTAGAAAGCAGATCGTAAGAGATGGCAATATGGTTGACGGTATTTTAGCTATTTACAAATCAGAGAAAGAAACATTACAAGAATTTGTTGAACAATTTATTTTGAGAAAGATAATTTACAGACACCAAATGGTAGCACTTAGAAAGATGGGAAATGGGTCTCAGGCAACCCATAAATTTTTAATAGAGGAACAATATATCCGCTTCATAGATACTTTTCCACCAAGAAACACATCCCCAAGAATGAATGCTTTGCAGAACATCATGTTTGACTTACAAGTCATTAATTCTGATAACGTGTTAACTCCATTGCATAATAAACTTCTATCAGCATAATGGGTTTGCAAAGAGAGAATATACTAACATTAATAGGCAGTAGAAGATACCATTCCTGCATCCTCACGACTTTTAGTTTTGATTTTTATTTTTTTGAGATGAAGGCAATGAAGTGGTTGCGTTCATGTGGCATAAGAAATATTAATGTTTTTATTGACGGTCATTATTATTCAGAATTAATGCAGCAGGCAAGCGGGGAAGAAATGCAACTAACTCCTGGCTACTCCCTTTATCCTGTTTTTCAGAAATCAATTTTCCATCCAAAAATATGGATGTTGTTTGGTGAGAAAGAAGGACTGTTAATTATAGGTTCGGGCAATCTTACACATTCAGGGAATGGTAACAATGATGAGATTTGGGGTGCATTTCATTTCGATATTAGGTCAACTGATAATGCATCAATATTTTCAGCAGCTTGGAAGTATGTTTCTATTCTTTCGTCTACTGTTAAAGGTCAGATGAATGAAAAAACAACAAGATGGATTGTTGAGCACTCTAAATGGTTAAGAGAATTGCCTGCTATAAGTCCTTTTCAGTTCAATGATACATCACAAAAACTACAGGTTGCATTTTTATTCAATGCTGGGGTGTCGTCAATTTGGATAGAACTACTGAAACATATCCAAAACGAAAAGGTAATTGAAATAACCACGATTTCTCCGTTTTATGATATTAATGGTAAGGCATTGCAGGGATTGAAGTCATTATTTCCGGCAGCACATATAAATGTTGTTTTAGATGAAAGTGGGCTAATTCCATCATCTATGCAGGTTCAAAAAGGTTTTGCTTTTTTTGATTGGTACGATGCCGATGTAAGTAAAGTTCAATACTCAAAATCAGGAAATAGTAAATCAAAACTTCATGGAAAAATTATCCACTTTAAAACACGAGGTGGAAAAGAGTATTGCTTATTTGGTAGTGCAAATATTACCCCTGAAGGTTTAGGATTGCCTGGAGTTAGAAATTCAAATGCAGAGGTTTCAATTCTAATCAAATCAGAAAAAGGAGGTTTGATAAATGAATTAGGTATTAAACTCAAATCTGCAAATAGTAAGAACCTTACTGATTTCGTTGTATCTAAAACTCAATCAATTTATGATACAGTAATCAAAAACAATCAATTCAAGATTAATCTTCTTTCAGCAGAATTAATTTACACGGAGCTCACTATTTATGCAAATGGTGACCATTTAGGACAATTTAAAATCGCCTTCTTTGATAGGCAAAACAGGTTTTTAAATTCACAACCAATCACTGAATTTCATGAGGAGCTCAAAATAAAATTAAGTGTTGCTTCACTTGATATTTCTTATGTCCAGTTAGTTGATCTTTCAGGCGAGTTTGTTTCAAACAAAATTTTAATTTCTGATTATTTTCTTATAGCAAAAACTCATCCCAATCCAAAAACAGAGGATATTGAAAGAATTTACAGTGAAATTCAAAATGGAGACCTCACGAAAGTTCTCGACTTACTGCATTATGCAATGATAGATGAAAGTGAAAGTGAAGATGGATCAAGCGTTTTACTTAACAGAAAAGCTGGTATAGCAAAAACAGAAGAAAAGAAAGGACCTGAAAAACTTTATGACCTTTCATCGTATAAGCCAATCGAGCATTTGGCATTTGAAAAAAATCTTTTGCTGTCTTCTCTTTCACTTAGGGTGTTAGATGTTCTAAAATTTATTCATTCAAAATCAGCTTCACATATTCGGGAAGAAGACATTAGAGTTGATGAACAGGAAAAAAATTTAGGAAATATCACCGGTAATGAAGAGAATGAAATAAAGACTGTCCGTAACCTTTCATACTCTTTACTAAAATCCGAAAGCAAAAAATTACTGAGCTATTTTGATAACCTTTATAACTATCATCAGGATATACTTTATGGTAGCAATCTTGTAAAAGTTTACAAGCCGTCTTTAACAGATTTGTCAAAATATTTAATTGCACTTGAATTGATGCTTGAGTACGGAGGTAAAACAGAGAAATATGATGAACAAGACAAGCAACATTTCTTCAGCTATCTTCCCTTCTCTGCGGATTACGACAATGACAATATAAAAGGTTGCTGTTTAAATATAATTGGCGACTTTCTGATGTTGGTAAGAACTGGTTTTCGGGAGTATGAATTTGAATATACAAAAAAGAAAGTCGCAGAATTAAAAAGTGAAGCACTCATTAGCACTATTGTTTGTTTATTAAATAACCGTTGGAAAGAAGATGAACTACACTATCTGCATTCAATGTTATTGAACTCTCTTCATTACTTAGGTTGGAAAGATGTCGCTGATTTCAATATTCATTTCGATGAAATGAAACTGAACCTCAGTAAAAGAATTTCGGTACTGAAGCATAGGGCAAGTGGACTGGACGAAAATCTTGAAAAGTTCATCAAAATTATTTGCCCAGCTTTTCGCTTAGCTATTAAGAAAAGGGAGAACAAAATCTTTGACGTTGTGGCAAGTTCAGGTAAATTTATTTACTCTTCAATTGTTGGGTACTGCTTTGTTCAAAGCGTTACTAAAACAAACGATTTCACTTTAGTTCGTCCAGGCTTTATGTGGGATGAAAGCAAAGGAGATTTTTTAAAACACAGATCCGATAAGATTTATTCCCCTTTAAAACTGCAATTATTTATCTGTATCAATTTATAATATTCCAGTATCTTTTTTTGCTGCCAACTACAAGGATATTTTTAAAAATAGGATACAAAATATCGTTACATATTAAAACCTTTTCGCCACTAATTTTAGTATAAGCTGAAAAGGTGTAAATTGTTTTTTTATAGTTATATGTTGAGAACTATCGGTAAGAACGATGGGATGTTTTAAGAAATGTTGAATAATTAAACCACTAACTGTGTTATGAATGCTGTAAGAGAAAATCCATATAGGACTTTAGGTATTTTCGGAAATACTACTGAAAAGGAGTTGCAGAAGCAAATTGCGACCATCAAAAGATATTCGGAAGTTGGTAAAACTAAATCCTTCGATTACGATTTTCCTTTCCTTGGAGAGTTCAAGCGAGAAGAACAAACAGTTGCAGCAGCAGCAAGTAAAATAGAGCAAGCAAAAAATAAAGTTCACTACTCTTTATTTTGGTTTTTGAACACAAACCACGTTGATGATGCAGCACTAAACCATCTTAAAGAAAACCATATTGACAAGGCAACTGAGATTTGGGAGAAACTTATTAAGGACAATGTGATCACTCAAAAAAATTATGCTGCTGCCTTGAATTTGTCAACACTGCAACTCGGGCTTGCTACCCTTAACGGTTCATTAAATCCTATAGAATTTAAAAGATGCGTTGTTCTTAAAGAGCAAATCATTTCTTCCGATGCATACTTAAACTTTGTACAGGCAGTTGCAGGTAACAACACAAGTACAAATAAAGACACAATTAGAAAAGAATTTGTTGATGAAATTTTAAAGATTATAAAACCATATCTTAATAAACCGAAGGGAATTTCATCAGCTCAATTGATTGATGCTTTTCAAACTTTTCCAACTGGGATTAAACAATATGTTTCAAACAAATTCACTGACATACCACTAAGCAATATTGAAAGCCAGGTTGAAAAATGCAAAGAAAAAAGAATTGATAATGCCAATGATGCTGAAGAATATGGTGAAGAACTATATATTAATACTAAAGAAGATTTAGCCTCTTTAAAATCTCTGTTAGGTTCTGCAAATGTCCATTATCAGGTAACGTCAAATAAAGTTGTTCAGGAAATACTTCAATGTGCTATTGACTTTTATAATGAGTATCAAAACAATGATGTCTATGACCCGGGTGAGACTACAATGAAGTTAATAAGGATTTGCAGATCAATTACTCCAACAGGTCAAACAAAAACCAGGTTAGAAGAAACCGAAGAAGTAATACAGGAATGGATTGATGATAAACCAGCCAGAGATAAAAATAAAAAAGTCAAAGATGACCTTGAATTTATAGCTAATAAATTGCAACGCTTTCAAAATCTAACTGAAAGCATTTCAAATGTAAAGGATCTAATTGTTTCATGTAAACCAAAAATTAAGAAGATTAAAACTGAATTAGGAGTTTATGATGAGTTATATATATGTATAAGTAGCGCAGTAGTTCAGAATGCTCAGAACATGCTTGTTGCCACAGTTAATAAAGAAGCTGAAAAATTCCAACAGCAACAAAGGATAAGCATATATAGGGTGTCAACTTCAGCTTTTGAAGCAATTATAAAAGAAGCGTTGGACTTGACCTTTTTGTTGGGTGATTTTGATATGGCAACAAATTTAAAAAGTCATTATAATGAAAATCTAACTGGAATAAAGGCGCTTGCTACGCAGTTTAGTATTTCAACTTTGAGCCCAAAAGAAAGATTACAAAGAGATATAAGAAATGCCGAAAATTTATTAAAGGAAATTCAAAATAAAGTGTTTCTCAAAAACGAGATTGATGCAGCTAATGTTGAAATGGATAACGTAAAGCAATGGCAGATGTTTAGAAGTCAATCAGACAGGGAAAGCCAGATAAAAGATCAGCAGGCAAAAATACAGCAGATTACAACTCGGGGTGAACAAGAGAAAGAAGGGCAGGTTAAAACACAGCAGGATAAAATTACAGAACTAAAAACCAAACTTAAATTACTTGAATAACATGAGAGCACTTCTATTCACAATTTTACTAATCTGCAGTTTCAAAAATTCTTTTTGCCAAACTAATAATGATGCTAATATAGCTCAGTTGCGTCATGAAATAAATGGCTTGAAGTCAGTAAACACTTCATTGAAATCAGAGTTGAAAAATCTTAAAACCGATTTTTCAAATAGGTATGCTGTTGTTAATGACAGCATGGATAAACTTAAAACTCAGTTACAAACAAATGAACAACTCATTCAAAATATTAATCAACAGCTGGGCATAAAAATTTCCACGACTGAAAATAATGCTAATAAAAAAATCCAAACTCTTGATGATACAATTGGAAAAAATACTTTGTATTGGATAATTGCAGTCTTAGCAATTGCATTGCTTTCAATATTGCTTTTTGGATTGCTGCGTAAACAGCTCACAAAAAACAATTCTGACTTGTCCGAAAATATTCAACAAACAAAGAAGGCTTTGGAAGAGGAAGGAGTAAAACTTGATAACAAATTAGTGGATTTGCTTGCTACACAAATGCTACTAGTGAAGGAAGAGAGGCAAGCTGTTACTTCTGCAAAGACGGAAGAAGTAAGTCACGAACTTGCTCTAAAAGTTGCCGATGAAATTATCCGCATCCAAAAGAATTTGGCAAACATGGATCCTGAAACAAAGGGCTTGAAACAACTTGCAGCATCAGTTAAAAGAATACAAGACAACTTTGAAGCGAATGGCTATGAATTAGTTGATATGCTGAACAAACCTTATGATCAGGGAATGAAAGTTTCTGCAAACTTTCGTCTCGATGAAACTTTAAAAAATGGAGAGCAAGTCATTACAAGAATTATTAAACCACAAGTGAACTTTAAAGACGTTATGATACAATCAGCACAAGTAGAAGTTAGTGTAGGAGAATAGTAATAAAATCTTTTAAAAGCATTTATAAAAATGGCAAGAACAAAAATCGATTACGGCATTGACCTGGGTACAACCAACTCTGCAATTGCAAGAATGGAAAATGGAGAACCAGTTATTCTGAAAACTGATTTTCAAATGGATACCTTACCGTCCTGTGTAAACTTCAATAAGAAACAAGCCATACAGGTAGGCTTATCAGCTTATAATACTTTGAAAAGAGATAAGCTGAATGCAATGAAAGATTTCAAGGCAGAGGGATCGAATACTTATATTGAATTTAAAAGAACAATGGGTACTGATAAAAAGTATTCCAGTTCAAATATGAGCAAAGATTTTTCTTCTGAAGATTTATCAGGAGAAGTTTTAAAGAAATTAAAATCATTTGTAACTGATGAAGAACTTAAATCTGTAGTTGTTACAGTTCCGGCAAAGTTTACAATCAATCAAAAAGATGCAACAAGCCGGGCTGCAAAACTTGCAGGTTTTGAACACTGTGAGTTGTTACAAGAACCGATCGCTGCTTCAATGGCGTATGGTATTGATGCTTCGAGTAAAGACGGTCTTTGGCTGGTATTTGATTTTGGTGGGGGAACTTTCGATGCAGCACTATTAAAAGTTCAGGATGGAATAATGAAAGTGATTGATACAGAAGGTGACAATTATTTAGGTGGGAAAAATCTTGACTTTGCTATTGTTGATGAAATCATTATTCCATACCTCAAGGAAAAATTTTCGATAGAAAGTATAATAAATGACGATGGAAAACGGGAAGTATTGCGAGATGCAATGAAATTTTATGCAGAAGAAACAAAAATTCAACTTTCTTTCAAAGAAACACATAACATATTATCAGATTTAGGTGATATACCAGGTGCAGATGATGAAGGGAATGAATTTGAGTTAGACATCACGATCAGTCAAAATGAAATTGCAAAGGCATTAAGTCCAATATTTCAAAAGGCGATTGATATTTGCAAGGAACTTCTAAAACGCAATGAGATTTCAGAAAAAAATCTTGGTGCATTAGTTTTAGTTGGAGGCCCAACTTACTCACCAGTCCTTCGCAAAATGCTAAAGGAGCAAATAACAGATAAAGTTGATACCAGCGTTGACCCTATGACTGCTGTTGCAAAAGGTGCATCCTTGTTTGCTTCTACAATAAATGTTTCTGAAGAACTTATAGAACAAACCAGAGACAGAACAAAAATTCAATTAGGTCTTGGCTACGAACCCACAACAGTTGAAATGGAGGAATTTGTTACCGTTAAAATTTTAAAAGAAAAAACAGAAGGTAAAATACCTGAAAAAGTTTTTGCCGAAATAGTACGTTATGATAGAGCATGGGCAAGTGGAAAAGTTGCCATTGATGAAACAGGTGAAGTAATTGAAACAAAGTTAAATGCAGGTAAAGCAAACTCATTCAATGTTTTTGTTTACAGCGAGCAGGGTGATCTGTTGCCCAGTGAACCCAATGAATTTACAATCATTCAGGGTTCTAAAATTGGAAGTGCGACTTTACCTTACAACATTGGTATAGAAATCAAAAGTAAAGCAAGTGGTAAAGTTGTTTTTAGACCGATAAACGGGTTAGAAAAAAATCAAACTACACCTGCTACAGGGGTGGCAAATGCTTTAAAAACTCAAAAGCAAATCAATCCAGGGCTCAAAACCGACTTCATAAAAATTCCGGTTTACCAGGGTGATTATGGTGCTGAAGGTTCAAGAGCCATTTACAATGAGCATGTTTATGATGTAATAATTACAGGTGAACAACTACCTGCACTATTACCCGAAGGCAGTGATGTCGATTTGACAATTAAAATAGATAAGTCTGAGAGAATTTCCCTTTCTGCTTTTTTCCCTTACCTAAATTATACAGAAGATATATCAGTACCAAGTAATACAACACAGAAAGAGATTAATGCAGATTGGTTAGAAACAGAAATTTCAAAAGCTAAGCAATCACTAAACATTCTTAAAAACGAAGGTGCGGTAACAAATAAGGAAGATCTTGAAAAAGTAAACTCTGAAGTATCAGAATTAGAAAAGCTTTTTGAACAAGGTCGAACTGATTATGACAGGAAGAAGCAAGTGTTAGACAATCTTCGCAGAAGTTTAAGAAAGATTGATGATTTACAGGATGCAACAGAGTTTCCTAAGACTGAGGAAGAATTAAAAAGTGCTTTTTACCGTTTGGAAGACACCTTCAAAAAAGTGGAAGGAAAAGTAACAGAAATAAATGACGATGGAGTAAGAGAAGCAATAGCACAATTCAGAGAACAAATTCCACAGGTAATCAAGGAGAAAAATGTTAAGGTTGTAAAAGAACTCATTGATCAAATAAGAGGGCTTGACTTTGTGTTAGTGGATGCAGCAATGGGAGCACAAATGGAAATTGAAATATTGAAGGAATTTAATGATGATTTTGAAATTAACGAATGGAGCGACAGAAATAAGGCGAGATTGTTAATCAACCAGGGATTGAGTATCGCAGCAACAACACCTACAAAACAAAGATTGAGACCGATAGTAATTGAACTTTATAAATTGTTACCGAAAAGTGATAAACCAATCTTTGCAGGTGACGACAGTGTATTAACCGACTAATGCAAAACAATCAAAACATATTACCGAAAGGAGTTTTAATAGCAGATCGTTATGAAATTCAATTTCCAATTGGATGCAATCTTTTTGTTCAATCTTATAGGGCTAAAAACAAGGAGGGTAAGATAATCCGGCTCGACTTAATAAATCTTGCTGCACTGCCATCTTCGTTTTTTGAGGATGGTAAACTCATTCAAGTTGCATTATTAAAAACAATCAATCACACAAATATTTCGGCACTGAAAGAAGAAGGAGAAACAATAATTGACAAACAAAAATTTGCTTATCTAACTTTTGATTTTATCAGTGGCGAAACACTTGCTGAGAAATTAAAAAGAGAAGTAAAACTTTCTCCTTATGAAGCAGTGCCAATTATTACAGAGTTATTGGAAGGTATTAGTTATCTACACAATTTACCTGAACCAATAATTCATAATGGTATTTCTCCAACTTCTGTTTTGCTTGATCTTTCAGCTAAAAGGGAGAAACCGGTTTTGACTGGATTTGAACAGACCAGGACAATTCATAACAACAACCAAAGTATTTCTATTAAAGCACTTTCATTTTTTCATTCAGCACCCGAACTACTTAATGGAGTTTTTATTCCGCAGAGTGATTTGTTTTCTGTAGGTGCCTTGTTACATCAGTTACTCTTTGGTGTTGCACCCTGGTACAATGAGAACATTTTGAACCAACCAATCAGTAAAGCAAAAGGCTTAATTGAGCAAGCAAGGGAAAAGAAATTGAGTTTTGATTTTGCCGATAAAGATGAAATAGATGACCAACTAAAATACACACTGACAAAAGCACTTTCAATTGATATTGAAAACAGATTTCAAACAGCCGAAGATTTTTCAAAAGCATTGAAACGTGAAGTAATGTTAGAGAAGCAGGAATTTGAAAAAACATTTTCTAAACCAATTGAGAAAAAGGAGAAGAAAAAGGGAGGTGGATTTAAGCAGATAGCAGGAATGAGTGCCTTGAAAGAAATTCTTTATACAGATGTTATTCGGGCATTAAGTGAAAAAGAACTTTATGCCAGTTATGGAATAACTATTCCTAATGGTATGTTACTTTATGGTCCACCGGGATGTGGTAAGACTTTTATTGCTCAAAAGTTCGCTGATGAAATTGGATACAATTTCATAATGATAAAACCTTCTGACTTAAAAAGTAAGTGGGTGAATGCAACTGAGGAAAATATTGGAAAGCTGTTTAAAGAAGCAGAAGCAAATCAGCCCACCATTATTTTTATTGATGAATTAGATGCTATTGTTCCAAGCAGGGAAGGTGATCTTCATCAAGGAACAGCGTCTGCTGTAAATGAAGTGTTAGCACAAATGACTAATTGCGGCGAAAGGGGAATATTTGTAATAGGTGCTACAAACCGACCTGAAAAAATAGACGCTGCAATTTTAAGGGCAGGTAGATTGGATAAGACAGTTTATTTATCACCCCCTGATAAAGCTGCAAGAGAAGAAATGTTCAAACTGTATTTAAAAACAAGACCAGTTGACCTTTCTGTTGATTATGAAATACTTTCTTTGATGACTGAGAATTATGTTTCTAGTGACATTAAGTTTTTAATTGATGAGGCGTCAAGACAGGCTTTGAAGACTAAGAGCAGGATTACTATGCAAATCTTACAAGTCGTTATAAAGGAAAATAAACCTTCTGTAACATTAAAAGAAATCAATAAGTATGTGGCATTAAAAAAGAAATGGGAAAATGAGAAAGAGAACATTGATGAAAAGGAAGATTGAACCCCAATCGGTTTTAATGCAGTTAAAAAAAGGAGGATAAAATATGACACTTGAAAGACCTGATTTTCAACGCTTATTATTTCGTACAGCTTTTTGTTTGATGGCTTGCGATGGTCATATTGACGATAGAGAAGTTAACGAAATAAAATTGATGAATAATTCGTCTGCATACTTTAGAGGCATTGATCTTTCTGGAGAATTAGAAGAATTACTTGCTGACTTAAAAGAGAATGGCAAACATATAGTTGATGAATTATTTAATTCACTTGCCGAACTCGATTTATCAACGGTTCAGGAGTTATTAATACTCGAAGTTTCTTTTCGTCTTGTTCATGCGGATGAAAAAGTTGAAGAGAATGAAATAAAATTCCTTCGTTTCCTTCGTTCTAAACTCAAAGTTCGGGATGAAGTAATTCGTGATAGATTTGGAGTAGTTGAATATTTATTCGATAAAGATTACTCACAAGAGATTATAAAACAAGATGCAAAGGATGATTTTTTAGAACATATTACTTTACCAGATTTTAAAGAAATCGGAACATTTAATTTTTACGCTTCCTCCTAAAAATTAAATACTGACAAATTAAAAATGCTTGGACTATTGTTTTAAGGACAAAGTTATCCCACTCCACCACAAAAGAACGAGTTGTCCAATGCTCCAAACGCACAAGCCAACGCAATCAACTTCACCTAATTGAAAGCTTTCAACATTACTTGAACTTACGTAATCTTTCTTGTAGATCCTAGTTATTTATAGTTGGGTAAAGAAAAATATTAATAAGTGTACTTTTGCATTGATTACGTTATTCTTGGTAAAATAAAATAAGCGAAAAAAGTTTTTTTGAAATGACTTCGACTAAAAATTCGACTAAATAAAAAAGCCATTGATTTACAATGGCTTTTAATTCGCTTTGCGGACCGGACGGGATAAGTCAATGCCGCGTATTTTATTTGATTACCAATTACTTAAAAATTTAGTCGATTTTTTAGTCGATTACAAAGAGCAAATTCAATAAAGCTTTACTTGTTTTTAACCAGTTGACTTTATCTTTACGAAGATACATTTTACTTCATAATTCCTTACTCGAATTTCAACTACATCTAAATTTATTAAAACAAGTACAGGTAGGTAAAATGCAGTAACAGCAGTTGTGTTTTATATTTCTTTTATCAATTCTAAATTGATAGTTCAATTAAATTTATGGAAAAGTATAGTGATGAAAGAAATGATTAAAAAAGCACTTGTTTTTGTAACGTTTGACCAACTGTCGACCAAGAGTCAAATTGAATTAAGATATCAACACTTAAGTAATGCTTGTCAGCTGCAAAATATTACGGTTGGACTAATCACAGCTAGGCATAAAATAATTCATGAGTACTGGTACAATCACGTTTTACATTTTTGTTTTATATTGTTCGTTGCAACAATTACTACGCATTTTGCAATAAGCAGAATATGTTTACCTGCTGTGGCTATAGCCGGCATACTTTCTTACTCAATTTTATATGTGTGTAACTACCAATTTATTTTCAGCTCGATACTACTTCGTAATATTAATATAGTTGAAGAAGATTGTAAGCAAAAAGCCGGGGAAGAAATGAAAAAGTGTCGAAAGGCGCAGTATTCAAATTTAGCATTAGTATTAATTGATAAAGTTAATACTCAAATTAATGGGATGGCTTCCTTATCATGCGATGATAAGTCAGCTTTAATGCTCACAGAATTGTATGGAGTTGATTCAGGAAGTATGAAAAAAAATCTTGAATTGCTTTCCATAAGAAGTAAAAGAAAACATTTTTCAGAACGCAATAAAACTGAGTACAAAAACTGCTTTAACGAAGCTTACGGCTATTTTGAAAAGCGTCAATGTTTAAAAGGTATAAAAAAAGTAAAGGAACTGGAAATGGACTTCTTTGTTGAAAATACCTAAAGGCTTTTAATAATTATGCAATTCATCAGTTTTTACCAAGTTTAGCTTATAAGCTCCATCATTAGCAAATTATAGCTTTTAGGTATTAAAGCTACTTGAGATTCAACGTTTCTACTATTTTAATTGATACGGCTTATGAATTAAATTTAAATTTATTTATCTAGTTTAATAAACTTAACATTATTAGAGATTGTCCCATTGTTAATTGTCAAAATATAACTTCCTGACACAAGATGTTGTGTATTTATAGTTATCCGATGTATTTCACCAAATGACTGTTCAAATGTTGTTTTTCCTGAGGCGTCTGTAATTGTACATATAATATCTCCTGAAACTTTTTGGATTTCAACTGTGATATAATTATACACAGGATTAGGGTAAACCTTAATACTATTACTCACTTTTAAAGCATTAGAATCGGTTTGACTTAATGCAGTTGAACATATTGGTATTGTAACATTTTTGCCTTGAACTTCATTACTGTAAACGTTTGCTTTGTTTATACTACAAACTGATTCTACAGACCATGAAATATTTTGACCTGAAGTTGCAGGCATAGTTAGTTGAAAGAAATTGTTGTTATAGTTGTAAGTACTTACCTCTTTTTTTTCAATAACGTTGTTAGAACTATCCATATAAAATATCGATGCGATATAAGATTGACTTTTATCACCCTGCCATTGAAGCTTTAAAGAATCACAAGAGATAATCTTTGCCTGTAAATTTTTAGGAGGAGAACATAAAGGTGACTCTACACGCAATTCAGGCGGAGGACATTGGGAAAAGGCCTCAGAAATGTAAAGTGTTAGTAATAACAGCAGTAATTGAAATTTCATATTAATGATTTAAAGTAGCGTTTTCATTCTTTAATTTATTTATTATAAATTACTTTTTGAACGTAAAGTTCATTACCGACTTTCAACGTTAACAAGTAAATACCATCGGGCGTACTTGTGTTAAAATGAATTTGTTTATTTACAATATTCTTGAGCACAGGTACTTTCTCTGAATAAATTATTTTACCGGTTATTGTCGATATGTCAAGATTTGCAAGTTGGCCATTATAATTAGCTAAAGAACACCTTACATTAATGTAACTACTTGTTGGATTTGGAAACACATTAAGCTTAACTGAAACAGCTTCTGATTGCAAGTTTGTTTTTTTAGTAGCTATAGAATTCTCAGCACAATCGTTGACGGAAATATTATATCCATTATTTGAACCACTAAAAGAAGGTGTTGAGCTGATAACTCTAATACGGTATCCGGAACCGGTTGTTGTTGCAGAAGGTATTATCGCAGTTACTGTTCCTGAAGTTGTGGCGGTACGTGATCCAATAGTTATGGGGGATGCAAAACTGCCGGATGCGTTACTTAGTTGAGCTGTAAATTTATTTCCTGTGTTAAAAGTTCCGACAGCTATATAAGGTACACTAAAAGAAGTTCCTGTGCATTCAGTACTAAACTGATTTGTGCATGTTACAAATTCATTTGTAATTCCTAATGGTGAGAAAGCAGATATATTCGATACAGATATTGAATAAGGATCAGTTCCACTTGCAGCCATAGCTGTATCTAAACGCCATCCTCCGCTTACAAAATGTGCCATCCTTGATTTAGTATGATCAAATCCCTGCAACTCATTAGTTTTACTCCATTGCAATTTAACAGTGGCATTAGATCCACCTTGTGTTGCTTCTTTTATAACCCAAGTAGCATCCACAGAATTTTGTGAGATGGTGCTACCTAATTGAGTATTTGAATTACTATAGGTGCTATATAAATGGGATATCACTCGCAATTTAAAATCATCACTTGTACTTGTGGTTGTTAGCTGCATAACTGCAGGCATATAAGTGTTTGTTGTACCAACAGGGAACAAAACACCACTATTATTGTTTGAAACTTTACGTTGAAAACTTCCTTTGCCATTAGTTATTATATAACTTGTATCAGCTCCGCCGGTTAAAGTGCCGGCATCTCCTAGTACTAAATCACTGTCTCCTAAAGAAATTTTACCCCTAGAGAGACTTAAAGTGTTGTTGATTATTTGTTTACCTGTTAAAGCGATTCCCGCTTTATTTGTTAAGCTAAAAACGTTAATTGAGCCGTTTCCATTTAGTGTTTGAGATGAAGAACTATTGAATGTCAAACCGCTTAGCAATACAGTTCCATTATTTGTAAATGTTTTTCCTGAGAACAACATGCTTATATTGCCAGATAGCTGAGCGCCGAGGGCAATATTATAAGTACCAGTATGCACACCGCTAACGTATAACGCAATGTTTCCGGAACTGATATTTATATTTCCATAATTATTAAAATTTTTGAAACTGCTTATATAGGTATTATTTAAAGGCGAACCAATTTTATTGATTATACCTGTAGACTGATTTACAAAAACGCCTGTATTTCCTTGCTGACCACTTAAATAGTTATCTGAAGAAATATTAAGAATACTATAATTATTAATGGAAGCATTTCCACTATACAGATAAATATCACCGGAAGACCAATTTAACGTTGTTCGGTTGTTTATTATTTTATTATTGCTTAAATAATGAGTGCCACTGTTAATGGTTACCGCTGATGATGCATTAAGGTTTATTGAATCGCTTCCGCCTAAAGTTCCTCCAGACCAATATAAGCTGCTTCCACTGTTGAAGTTTAAAAGCGATGTACTAAAAAAAGTACCCCCTGATAAAGATAAATCTTTGCCACTGCTAAACGACATAGGGATGCTGGAATAAAACTGACCGGCACTTACGTAAAGGTGATTTATAGTAAAACTTCCTGCTGATATAGAGTCAGTACCGCCATTAAACGTTATGTCGCCAGCTCCTTTTATTGAAGTTCCACTTTTGAACAAGCCAATGCCCGAAGAAAAATTAATTACTCCGCCTAATTCTGCATTTATGATTCCAGTGTTATTAAATAAAGTTTTACTTACAATTACACCAGAATTTATATTTATAGTTCCCCCATTTGAAAAATTGCTAAAGCCCTGGAATGTAGTTGCGTTATCCAAAGAACCAGACTTATTAATTATACCTGTTTTAAGGTTTATAAATTTTCCTGTTGTTGAATTAATTCCGTTTAAAATATTGTCTGTGTTTATATTGAATGCTGCTGAATTAACTATGGAAGGACTTCCGCCATTTAAATATATTTCACCTGATGACCAGTTTAATTCTCCAGCGTTATTTAAAATTTTTGTGTCATTAAGATATAAACTGCTACCCTCAATATTTGCTACGGCACCTGATTGTATATTTAAAGAATCGCTGCCACCGATTGATCCGCCAGACCAGTTAAATACAGTGCTATCGGTAAAACTTATTTTACCAATTCCGTTTAAAGTTCCTCCTGATAAAACTAATGTTGAAGAAGGCTTGAAATTTAATGCAGGTTGTACAGTTACAATACCATTTGAAATATTAATTGTTTGTGTGGTGATGCTTGCTGCATTTATTGAATCAGTTCCGCCATCAAAATTTAAAGAACCGGCTCCTGATAGTTTAGTACCTGAATTGAAGATACCAGTACCACCAGTAAAATAAATACCAGCTCCAAACGCAGTATTAATAGTGCCGGTGTTAACAAATCTTACATAGCTTCTCAAAAAACTTGAACTGATGTTTATTGTACCGGCATTTGTAATGCTGCCAATTCCCTGAAATCTTGTATCATCATTTGGTGAACCAATTTTATTGATAATACCGGAAGACTGATTAATAAGTATGCCAACACTATTGTTGCTGGCACTTACATCTGCATCAGTGTATATATTAAAAACTCCGCTATTGCTTATAGAAGGACTGCTGTTATAATAATTAAGGTTACCGCTTGTCCAGTTACATGTTCCGGAGTTGTTTAATTTTTTTGTATCTGATAAATATAAAGTACCAGTAGAATTCATATTTAACACCGCTCCTTTACTTATGCTTAATGTACCGCTGCCGCCGTTATAACCACCGAGCCAATTAAATACAGAACCAGACTGCATTGTTAGTGTTGAAGTGCCGCTAAATGTACCCGTGTTTAAATTAAAAATATCTGTTGAAATAGTAGTTGATGCATTAACATTTACAGTGGCACCATCGATATTAACATTGCCTGAACCTGAGAAAGAGCCGCCCGTGTTTAAATTAGTTGTGCCAGCCACAAATTGAATGTAGCTGTTTGCAGCAACGGTTATGTTGCCCGTGTTGGTTGTGTTTATATACAATTGAAATCTGCCGGACGATACATTAATTTTTCCGGCGTTAGTAAACGAACTAAAATTTATGAAATAAGTTTCGCTGCTTACGTCTCCTGTTTTATTAATTATAGCACCTGCTTTGTTATTGAATATACCGGTGCTTGTATAATAATGATCAACATCGTTGTCAGTATTAATATTAAACGTTCTGTAATTATTTACAACAGGACTTCCATTATAATAAATTAGATTTCCGGCTGTCCAGTTCCATGTTGTATGATTATTAATGATTATTGTGTCTGCAATATAATGGGAAGCTCCACTCATACTGAAGATAGCTAAAGAGTCAAGTGTTGATGTAACTTTTCCGGCAATGTATCCACCTGACCAGTTAAATGAACTTTGTGCGTTAAACTCAACAATGCTATTTCCTCTTAATGTACCGTTAGTTAAATTTATAGCATTACCTGCTTTTACTGTTAAAGGTGACAACACGTTAAGATTGCCTGAATTAATAGTTATAGCTTTTGCTGTGATATTGGAAGTGAGTATCGTATCATTGCTATTATTATTTATAACAATTGTTCCTGTGCCTTTTATTGTACTGCCGGAGTTTATAGCGCTTGTATTGCTGTTAGTAAAATTTAATGTTCCATTATTTCCTAAACTAATAGTTCCATAGTTGCTAAATCTTGAAACCAGGCTTATTGTTCCTGAGTCTATGTTGATTGTTCCAGAATTCCTGAATAAAGAAATGTTTGAAAAATAAGTATCATTAGATACGCTTCCTGTTTTATTAATTACACCACCGGATTGATTAATGAAACTACCCGTGCTTGTGTAATAATGGTCAACATCATTGTCTGTATTTATATTAAGCGTTCTGTAATTATTTACAACAGGACTTCCATCATAATAAAGAAGGTTGCCACCCGTCCAGTTCCACGTTCCGTGATTATTGAGTATGATTGTATCTGCGAGATAGTGAGAGTTGGTATTCATGTTAAAAGTAGCCGCTGAATCAATCGTTGCAGTTATTTTACCGGCTAAATATCCACCTGTCCAGTTAAGTGTACTGCCCTTACTAAATTCGATAAGATTATTACCGCGTAGCGTTCCATTTGATAAGTTAACGGTATTACCTGTTTTTACAGTTAAAGGAACCAATACATTAAGATTACCTGAATAAATATTTATAGTTTTTGCAGTTATGTTTGAGGTAAGTATTGAATCATTACTATTGCTATTTATGGCTATAGTGCCTGTGCCACTAATCGTACTGCCTGCACTTAAAACGCTTGTGTTGCTATTGGTAAAATTTAAAGTTCCATTTTTTCCAAGGCTTATTACTCCTGTATTCACAAATTTTGCAACGAGACTGATTGTACCGGAATCTATGTTTATTGTTCCTGAATTTTTAAATAAAGCGATGTTTGAAAAGTAAGTATCATTTGATATGCTGCCGGTTTTGTTTATTACACCTCCTGCCTGGTTAATGAATGATCCTGTGTTTGTGCTATAACGATCAACATCATAGTCGGTATTAATATTAAATGTCTTATAGTTATTTACAGTTGGGTTTGTGCTATAATAATCAAATATACCGCCTGACCATGTCCAGGTGCCATAGTTATTAATCGTCGCTGAATCTCCAATGTAATGATTGCCTCCACTCATATTTAAACTTGCGCTTGCATCAATTTTCAAACTGCCGCCACCGCCATACGAACCACCAGTCCAGTTGAAAGCGCTGCCTGAACTTAATTCTGTTGAACCATTACCATTTATAGTTCCGCCAGAGAGAGTAATTGAACCTTTGTTTAATAAATCTATGCCGCTACCATTGTTAAGTGTAAATACCGCTGATGTTATACTAAGGGAACCATTGGTATTAATTACGATTTGGTCTGCAATTATGTTACTGTTCGCCGTTATAATATGACCTGCCTGAATCGTTATAACACCATTTGTTGAAGAAGGTGCTGTTGTAGCATCTAGCCAAGCGCTGCCATTATAAGTTTGCCATGATGTAACAGCATTCCAATTGCCTGATTGTTTGGAGCGGAAATCACCAACGAGTTGGGCTTTTACCATATCATAACAAGCAATTAAAAGGATAAGGCAAATTAAATTTTTGAAATGCATTGACAAATATTTTAATCGAGTAAGTGTTTTATTTAGGATCTACAATAATTATCCTTAGCCCGTCTTTATTAATATGATTTTCTATAAAGTCGTATAGCTCACCAGTTTTTTGTTGACTACCACCAACAAAATCCGGTTTTGTGCTGCTTCCTGGCATTAAACAGCCTTTTGTATCCTTTGGATAATTTCCAGGATGAAGTAAAATACCTCTACTTTTTGGCACATCTTCATTATATAGAACATAAACATTTTCCCATTCCTGACCAGAGAAAGGTGATATTGAATAAGTTCCCGCAGGAATTCGACGATCAAGTCCATTTTCGGTTGTAGAAGGTCCAGGAGGTTCCATTATATAGCCACCAACCTTTCCATCATCTGTTTTAAAAGTACTAATCGTAGAATTTGGTGTTTGAGATATCCTAGTTACGGTTATATCGGCTAGTCCAAAAAAATCTATTAAGTTGATTGGATTTGAGTTCACATATACATATAAATTTATTCCCTCGCTTTCTTCAGAAGGATCTCTATTTAACCATCTTCCCAATTTCGCATCATAAGCTCTGTATAATGTTAGATACAATCCACTTGAAGTATGATAATAATGCCCAGAAAAACCAAAATCTGCATCAACGGTTCCGGAAATTTTTGTTCTTCTTCCATAAGGATCATAGTCATATCTTGCCCTGACACTATCTTTGGAATCAGTCATCTCTCGTATAGACCCTAAGTGGTCAAATGTGAAGTAATAATTTGTTGAACCAATTTGCTCGCCTTGTGGAAAAAACCGTTTGGTAACGGTGCCCCCAGATGCATCTCTTTCTTCGCACATTTCGTTACCACACCAAAGCCAGCGTTTAATGACTGTGCCATTTAATTTTTCTGCAACACGCCTGCTTAATCCATCATAAACAAACTCAGTTATATTGCTGCCATTAGTAATTTTCACTAACCTGTCTGCAGCATCCCAGCCATGCGTTACAGCAGGATTTGTTTCTGTTGTGGTGTTACCATTCGCATCAAAAGTTAATGTGTTGCCTGAGCCGTTAGCAACAGTAATAGAAGAGTTTTTTATTGATGTGTTATTATTGCCACTGTAATCAGTTGCTGCAACTGAAATGTTATTTGTACCAGGTGTAACTTTTACAAAAGCATCATATAAGTTATTGGTATCAACTACTGCAGTTATGCTATCTAAGGTTGTTTTGTTCAAAATTTTTACAGAAGCAAATTCGCTAAGGCTTCCTTTAAAGTGCATCGGACCACCACTTTGCTGAGTTGTTAGCTGGTTAACGTTATTATATTTAGCAGAAGTTACAGCGTTATCAATTTGTTCACTTGTTCTGTTGCCTGCTTTGTCATATTGATAACCGTAGCGCTTTAGTACTGTTGATGTGCCTTGGTCTTTTAAAGTCGCCGAAATCAATTGATCTGAAAGATCGTAACCAAGCTCATAATATTTTGAAGCAGAAGAGCCTAACTGTTGAGTCCATTTTGTTATCTGGCTTTCCGCATTGTATTGATAATCGAACTTGGATAAAACTATACCGCCGGATGTTTTATTTAATATTTCTTCCAGTCTTTGATCGCCAACATTATTATAATAAGTATAAGCAGTTGTTTGTCCATTAGGTAATGCAACAGATTTTAATCTTTCAGTCTGGTCAACATAAGCATAAACAAATTTTCCCAAAACGTTTGATGCTGATACTATCCTTCCTAAACTATCATAAATGCCAGATGACGCAACGTTGTTTATCAACTTGCCGGATATTCGATCTAATGAATCATATTTATAAGTTACAATATCATTGTTAAGCGGCCCGTCAACAGATAAAAGCAATCCCGCACCCAAATGTGCGTTTACAGGATTATATTTATAAACCGTTAGGCCGGTTCCATCTGTCATACTATCAACACGGTTGTAGCTTGTATCATAAGCAAACAAAACTGATGGAGTGCTGATAACAGCATTGGTATAAATAACCTGTTTTAAATTATCATCAATATTGTAAGTATAATTTGTTACCTGGCTTTTTGCATCAGTTACAGACTTTAAGCGGCTGGTTGTTGTTTCATATTTATAGCTAACTGTTTTTCCATCATTATATATTTTTGATGTTATCCTCCCTTCTAAGTCACGCACAAAACTGGTCACCTGTTTTAAAGGATCAACTATTTCAGCAACACTGCCGCAACCACACCAAATAAACTGAGTTATTCTGCCTAACGCATCCTGCATTACATTAATTCTGTCAAGCGAATCGTATATGTTATGAGACCATCTGCCCATCCTGTCTTTTTTATGCACTGCATCCATGCGATCATATACAAACTGCTCATAGGTTTTATCAGGATAAGTAATAATAGTAGGCCGATTTAAAGCATCGTAATCAGTGGTGACTGTATATCCTTCTGGGTCAGTAACAGTTCTTACACGCCCATAACCGTCATAAGTAAATGATACAACTGCACCCGCAACCGGTCCTGTTATACTTTTCAAATAACCATTTGCATCATAACTGAGTGTTGTTTTCTGTTTTTCAGAATTTACTATTGTAAGCAGCTCGCCGTTGCTATTATAAGTATTGGTTGTTTTTAAACCGGATGCATTCGTTACAGTTAAAGGCAAATATTGTTTGTTATATGTTGCTGAAAACAACAATTCGCTTGCGCTGCCACGGGTTTGCCTTGCTTCAATTAAATTAATATTTGTACTATCATACTTATAAGTAAACTTTCTACCGGCAGCATCTGCAGAACTGGTTACTGCTCCAAGAATATTATATGTAAATTTCGTAAGTTGAGTTGAACCATCGTCTAATACCCGCCCGATAAACGCAGGGCTTGCAGACATGCCCTGGTTAGCAAAGATTGGGCTTGATTGACCCTGATAATTATACCAAACCCTGTTTTCAAGCGGTCTCTTTATACTTTCTATAATTGGCGACGTAAAACCACTTTCTCCTGAAGCAGAAGAGCCATGCAAAAAGTGATATATTGTTGCTTTTGTATAATCACCAGGAGCATCAGCCATTTGCTTTTTATTCCAATAAAATGTATTACGGTAAACTAAATATTCATTTCCCGTTGGCATTCCCACAGGAACTGTGTTAGCAGCATCGTTGTTTATACCCGGCGCATTATCTCTAAACTCTACTCTTTCTCTTTCACCCAACGGGTATTTTATTTCAATAGCTCTTGTTGTGCCATTTCCTTCAGTATTGGTAAAGTTTGTAGTGCCATACGGCGTTGTCATTGCATCTATAAAATCACTTCCTTCGTATTGAAATGTTGAACTCATTCCAATCATGTCAGTGATTTTAATTAGATGTCCGTAGCTATCATAGCTAAAACTTGCTTTTCTCCCAAATGGATCAATAACACTTGTGATTTTATAAATATCACTACTGTTTTCATATTTAATAGTAGTAACCTGGCCAAGCGCATCTGTTAAAGCAACTATTCTGAGATTGTTATCGTAAGATAATTTAACAGCGTTACCATAAGGATCAATTTTTTGTGTAAGAAATACTTTTCTTCCACTTACAGAACTGCCGTCAGGTCTTGAGTATATATCTTTTGAACCATCAGGATGATGTATTTCATAACAACCTGTTGAGCATGTCCTGACAAGCACATCATCTGTTTCAAGCTCCGGTGCATAGCTTTGAGTAGTAGTATTAAAGGAAGTGAAAGTGTTTACACCCCCATCCATCAAATAAACATCAGCATTAGCAGATAAATTAGTTGGATCATCCTGTATATAAGAGAGCCATAATGGAGTCCATTTATACCCAAAATTTGAATAGGAAAAATTTGCAGGCTGATAGCTATCTCTTTGATGATAGCTCACAGTCCAATACAATTTTGGACCTTTCGGCGGAGTATAAAAGAGCGGGGTATCAAAAATATGTAAGGCAACAATAGATAAATGAACGTTACTACGAGGCATACCGCAAGATGTGGAACTACTGCATCCCTGCGAGCTACTATCTTCAGGAGCGTTTTGCGCATCAGTTGTTTGTTGATTACTATTTGAATTTCCAGCACATGATTGAATATTATCATCACCGTCATTTTTACCTGGGTCAGGTGGCTCTTGACCTTTACCAAATACTTTGTTGCCTTCCGCTTCACCTACTGTCCGCCAGCCTGCAGGCAAGGTAGTATCAGGAACAAGAAAATAGCCGCTGGCACTTGAATCCAAAGCATCTGCGGAAAGCCAAAACTGTTGCCCGTATGTTGTACCCATCGTTGCATCTTCGCACATGAGTTCGTTTGAAATGCTGTCTTTTTTTATAAGTGCACTATAATGTCCAAGCTTCCAGTTAACGATAGCTTTTACAATGATGGGCGCACCAGCTTTTCTAAAGGCCATCTGATAATGCCAACCTAAAGATTTAGATAGATTGAATAATTGCGTCAATGAAAAACCAATATCTGTAGATTTGGCTTCCATAAGCAATTTATTTGGACCATGTGCACTATCAATTTTGTTTAGAATACTATTTAAAGCATAAGGGCCACATTTAAAAGATATCTCTGGTTTGTTTTTCATTACCCAAAGTGCTTCCTTAACTGTTGATATTCTTACTTCACTAGGGCCAGAAAATTTTCTGTCAGACGTTTCTTTCAACAGCGTATCTATCGCATTTTTTCTGCCTACCCAAGCATTAATTAAGAGTAGTTCAGATAAAGTTTTATCTGCAATACTTTCTATTGACAGATCTTTTTTTGTCTTTAATATATTCCACGCAGTTTGCCAATCCTGTAAAGCTTTATTATAATAGCCGGTTCTTCTTTCAACCAAACCAATATTCAAAAGCAATGAACCCTTCCATCTGCTTTCGGGATATGATTTCAGAAACTGTCTTATTTCAGAAAAATCTTTCAAATCTTTTCGTTGGGAAAAACTTGTCAATGCAAAAACCAAATCTGTATTTTCATTAGATGAATCAATTCCTTTTGATGGTACCAAAGGCTCTTCAAAAAAATGCGCATTAAAGATTTCCTTATCAGTAGGTTCTTTGGAAAACTTTGCTATAAGTGGTGCATCGTTTGCAATTGCGCCTGAAGGAAGCTGGTGATTTACAGTAACCACCTGTGCACTCCTAACCAACGGGTAATTTATTGAGTTCTGCGCAAAACACCAAAACGCAAGCAGAGAAAAAATGAAACTTATTTTATAGCGAAGAAAGAAAGAATTACCTAATAAATATTTTCTCATACACAGAGTTTTAAAAATCTTAATTTAGAATGGCTCCTGAACTGTTATAGTTGGCGCTATATGATCTGATGGATTTGAGCTTGGTAACTTGCTCCTGAAGCGATCCAAAGGAAAGGCATCTGTCGCGTCGGGTACTCCATCACCATCAGTATCTTTTTGTATAGCGCTAGTTCCGTTTTTGTTTTCTGTAGTGTTCGATATGCCATCAACATCTACATCTAATGATAAAGCACTTAATCCTGTACCAACGTTTACACCATCAGCGAGACCATCTGAATTAGTATCAAAATTATTTGGGTTTGTTCCATATTGCATGGCCTCCAGCCAGTCATAAAGTCCATCTCTGTCTGCATCTGCATTTATACTGTTTAATGACTTGTTATCTACCCAGTCTAATTGTCCGTTACCATTTTGGTCTAAAGGAAAATGAACCAGCACTCTTATTTTTCTATTTACAAGACTTGAATCTCCGATTTGTGCAAGCGCATTATATCCAAATGACCAATATAAATTTTTACCGGAAGCCGGAGTAAATACAAGTGATTGTGTGCCCGCGCTTAAAGAAGTAATATTTGCCAACGCAGTTGTCAATATCGGTTCAGACTTGTTGATTAAAGTTGAATCTCCCAATTGCCCCTGCGCGTTATTTCCCCAGCTCCAGATAGTACCGTCTGATTTAATAGCAACACAGTGATATTCTCCTGCTGCAATTGCAATGACATTACTCAAATTATTTACTTCAGTTGGGATATTTTGTTGAGCAGTAGTACTATTGCCTAATTCGCCTTCATTATTTCTCCCCCAAGCCCAAACAGTTCCGTCAGCCTTTAGAGCTAATGAATGATACCTTCC
>CAXSDU010000038.1:25194-31128 GCA_964236165.1 uncultured Parafilimonas sp.
CTTCCTGCAGCTATTGCAATAACGTTACTTAATGTGCTAATTTGGTAAGGAATATTTTCGCTGGTGGTTGTACCATTTCCTAATTGGCCAGAATTATTCAATCCCCAACTCCAAACTGTTCCATCTTTTTTTAGTGCTATAGAATGACCTTCTCCGCCAGTAACATCTGCAATATTGTTTATTCCCGAAACTTTGACCGGCGTAACACTTGTATAATTATTACCTGTTCCCAATTGCCCATAATAATTATATCCCCATGACCAAAGGCTCCCGTCAGAACCTATTGCATAAGAACTATAATATCCTGAAGCTACATTTACGACGCTTTTTAGAGACGGCACTTTAATTGGAGTAAGCTCTTGATTAGTTGTGCCATCTCCTAATTGTCCTTCACTATTTCGTCCCCATGTCCAAACAGTGCTGTCGGTTTTTAATATAATTGTGTGCTCATATCCGCCACCCGCGTCTTTAACTTTCAAAGGAGTGATTTTTAAAGGAATAAGTTGAGTGGTTGTTAATCCATTTCCAATTTGTCCCTTACTGTTATTGCCCCATGTCCATAAGCTACTATCTTTAAGGATCGCCATACTATGTTGATACCCTGTTATTGCTCTTGAACCTATTTCATATACTCCAGCTTTTATGTCGCTTGATGCAAGTGATGTTTTAAAGGCTTTAGCTTTTAAAATTGTTACGCCTGTTGGAATGTTTACGTAGTTTCCAGAAGTAATAACTGAGTCTGTTTCTGTCGGATCTTTTCCGTTAGTTGTATAATGAATGACTGCACCAGATGTAGAACATGTAACCTTTACCTTCTGATCGGATATGTATTTTCCTCCTTCTGTATTAAATACAGCACTGCTTACCGGAATTAAAAAACTGAATAAACTTTGAACCGGAATATAAGAATCATTATCTGATCCGGTTCCAAATTGTCCGTAGGAATTGCTGCCCCAGGCATACACACTACCATCAATTTTTACGGCCATTGAGTGTGTACCGGCAGAAATCATTGTTGCATTTGTAAGACGTGCTACCTGAACCGGAGAGGAGTGGCTACTGTTATCGTAACTGCCTGTTCCTAACTGTCCATTATTATTTTCTCCCCAAGACCAGCCTTTACCATCACTCGTTACGGCCATGGAGTAATATTCATTTGCTGCAATAGCAACAACATTAATTAAACCAGCAACCTGTACAAGGTTTGGTTGATTTGATGTGTTTCCATTTCCTAACTGTCCATAATTGTTATAACCGCAAGACCATACCGTTCCATCGGCTTTTAATATTAATGTATGATATTTACCTGCGGCAATGGCAATCGCGTTATTAACTCCATTTATTTGCACTGGCGTAGCTGAAACAGTCGTGTTTCCATTTCCTAATTCTCCTTCACTGTTTCGTCCCCAGCTCCATACAGTACCATCATTTTTAAGTGCAACAGAGTGGCCTTCTCCACCACAAATGCTAACTAGGTTTTTTAAGCCCTGAATTTGTTTTGGTGCTGAAGTTGTAAAGCTGTTACCTAAACCAAGTTGACCATAATTATTATAACCCCAGGCCCATACAGTTCCATCTCGTTTAATAGCGAACGAATGATAATACCCTGAGCCAACATGAGAAACTTCTGATAAACTGCTTATTAATATTGGGGAAGATTGGGCTGTTGTATTACCGATGCCTAATTCGCCTTCAGAATTTCTTCCCCAGCCCCAAACTGTACTATCACTTTTAATGGCAACAGAATGTTCATAACCTGCTGCGGCTTCTACCACATGCGATAATGTGCTGATGTTAAAAGGGGTCAACTGGTTAAAATTGTTTAAGTTTCCAATTTGCCCATCATCATTTTCACCCCAGGCCCAAATAGTACTGTCTCTGCGAATTGCCAGCGTATGTCCATGGCCGGTATATAAATTCTCTCCAATTTTATAGTCTCCAGCTTTAACATCACTGGATGATAATCCTGTTTTATATGCTTTGGCTTTTAAGATTTTGGTATCGGATGGTAATGTTACGCTTGCACCGGAAGTAATAACAGAATCACTTCCTGTCGGATCTTTTCCGTTAATTGTATAATGAATAGTTGAACCAGGTGTAGAATCTGATATTTTTACTTTTATACCATTTACATAAGCTCCCCCTTCTATACTAAAATAAGGTTTTGATACGGCTGATATAGCAGCAAAAGAAAATATGCTTGAAGATGGTGTATTTATATTACTAAAATTTCCATTACCAATTTGACCTGATGTATTCAAACCACAACCCCACACTGATCCGTCGCTTTTGATCATCATTGAATGAGCGCCGGCGTGTGCATATTTACAGTTTGCAAACGAATCTATTTTTGTTGCAGTTGAATGCACGTTTCCATCTGTTGTAGCCAATCCTAACTGTCCTTCTGTATTTCTTCCCCAAGTCCAAACTGTTCCGTCACTTTTAACTGCAATTGAATGGTATTCGCCAGCATCAATTGAAACAATATTTGTTAATCCTAATACTTGTACAGGTGAAGATTGGCTAGATGTGTTTCCGTTACCGCATTGACCATAATTATTATACCCCCAGGCCCAAACAGTACCGTCTGCTTTTAATACAACCGTATGATACCTGCCGCATGCTATTGCAGTAACCTTTGTTTGTCCGGTTATTTGTGTTGGAGCAGATTGAGAAGTAGTATTTCCAATGCCTAACTGGCCTTCTGCATTTCTTCCCCATGCCCACACAGTTGAATCTTTTCTTAAAGCTATCGTGTACCCAGAACCTCCAGTTATTGCCTCTACACTTGAAATTTTCGACACTTCAACTGGTGTAGTACTATTAAAATAAAACCCATTACCTAATTGACTATAGTTGTTATTACCCCAAGCCCAAAGCGTTCCATCACTTTTAATTGCGAAAGAATGGTCGTAGCCGGTTCCGATTTTTGCAACGCTTGTTAAGCCATACACCTGAACAGGAGAATTTTCAGTTGTTAAAGTTCCGTCACCTAACTGACCGTTGTTATTATAACCCCATGAGAAAACAACACCGTTGCTTTTTAATGCAAGTGAATGATATTCTCCACCTTTTACATCAATGATTTGCGATAGGGAGCTAACCAGTATCGGGAAAGCGGTATTACCTGAATTAGAGACACCTAATTGTCCGTTAGTATTATTTCCCCAAGCCCAAACTGAACCATCAGTTTTAACGGCTAAGGTGTGAATATAACCGCATGATAATTTATTTACCTGGGCAGTTATTTGTGATTCGTTATCAAAGAATTTATTGTTCGAAATCGATGTGATGTGTTTATAAACTTGATAGCCGGCAAAAGACTGCAATAGAAAAATGCATGAGGTTAAAAGAATGTACTTTAGAAAAAAAAGGTGAGTTTTCATGAGCACGTGATTAAATCTAAAAAAAATTAGCAGTAATTAAGAAAGGAGTATAATCTAAATCGAATGTAAATGTAAATTGCAACAAACAAAAAAATTTCGAATTAAATTTTTATCACCATTACATCTTAGCTTCAAATTTGAATGTCTAATTACTTTTAAAAGTAAATTTCGCTAAGTGGTATTAAGCTTGTAAAATATACAACCCTTAACATTTGTTATTACATTACAGGAAATCCACCCATTAATAGACATCTCAACATTTAAGTATACTTAGCTTCCTTTTCCTTGATCGCCACAATAAGTTGCAGCCCTAAATTTTCAAATATGCAAGAAAATGTGAGGAGTGAGGCAACGCCAACACCGATTTTATTTCCCATTGAGCCAACAAAATTCTGGGAAAGTATGCGGCAAATAATCCGTGAGGAAGTAAACAATCAGGAAGTTAAAAAACCGGTTTCTGTTTCTTTTGAAACGCCCGGCATGACTTATAAACCTCTTTATAAGATTGCGGAAGTGTGCAAGCTGTTCCAGGTTACAAAGCCAACGATCTACGATTGGGTAAAGCATGGAAAGCTTAAACCGTTTAAAATTCAGTCCAGAGTGTACTTTCTCTGGCAGGACATTCAACAACTCTTACCGGTTCTAAAACAGTCTTAGTCTTCTCTTTAAATCAAGATGTAATTACAAGTAAGTGTAAAAGCAGAAATGTAACTACAGTAAACAGGCTTCCAATAGTCATTAATTTTTAAAGAACAATAAAATCAACTTTTATGGCAGACTTTAAAAGAAGAACGCTGGTTTTAAGCACCGGTAAGCAGATAAAACTTTTTGGCAACAGCTTCGCTATCGGTAAATCTCTTGAGATAGGTGAAGGCTATGCACCAAATATTTTTTCTTTCACGGCAGAACAGACGGCAGATAAAACAACGCCTTCAATATCTAATACTCATAAGTTATCAGCGGAAGAACTGATGGAGCTTGCAGACTATAATATACGTCTGTGGATGGATTTGAAGGATAACATCAGAAGGCATGGTGTTGAGAATGCCAAAGTGTTTAACCGTGAATAAGGCAATCAATAGATATATTGAAAAAACAATGACTGACAAAAATGCCGGCAAAAAAAAATGCTTCTTTCTTCCCATATCAAACTTTTTGGTTAGAGTAAATGCTTTGACAACTCTTAAGTTTTCAACGCGTAGAATAAAGATTTTGCCATTCAGATACCAATGCGTTGATTTTATTAAAGTTAATTAGCCAATGCTTTGATTCAATAAGTAAACAGCTTGGCCTATAACGAAAACAGATTAAAAGAAGTTACAGGTAATATCATGTAACAATAAGTTTTAAGAATGAAGGAGAAATCTATAAGGTTAGTAAGGCAAGCGGTGTTGTTGTCGAACAACAATTGCCGGTTCGACCAACAACGCTTGGCTTTTGCATCCCGGTGGTCGCAAAGCATATTGAAACAGACCTGAATAAAGATTAAAAGAAGTGTGCAATGGAAAATGTTGAAAAGAGATATTCAAAGGCAGGAAGGCCTCTTAAAACAGTTAAGCGGGATATCAGGGCTGCCGTCAGGTTCAGCAGAACAGAATACTTCATTGTTCAAACAAAAGCAGTTAAGGCAGGCTTTAAAGTATCAGCTTATATACGGGAAGTTGCCATCAACTCAACAGTAAAGCCGAGGTTCAGTGAAGAGGAAAGACAGTTTGTCCGGCAGTTAATCGGTATCTCCAATAACTTAAATCAGTTAGCTAAGAAAGCGCACCAGGAAGGATTGCTCTCGGCCATGCAATACTTTGAAATGTTCAGGAATGAGATTGATAAATTATTAACCAGCATTCGCCATGCTTAGTAAAGTATATCATGGTCATTCATTCTACCATGCCTGCCGGTACATCGTAACAAAGCAGGATGCAAAAGTTTTATATACAGAAGGGATAAGAGGACATGACTTTAAGCTGATGGCTGATGACTTCATGATGCAGCAACAACTAAGGCCAGCAAAAGAAAAGGCATGCTTCCACTGTTCCTTAAGCTTTTATCCGGGCGAAGTCATTGATGATAAAATGATGATAAAGATTGCAAAAGAATATTTGGAAAAGCTAAATATTACAGATACACAGTTTTCAATTACAAAACATACTGACAGAGGACATCCGCACATTCATGTTATTGCAAACCTTGTTAATAACAAAGGGAAAGCAATTTCAGACAGTTACCTGGGATTAAGAGGAAAGAAGATTGCACAAGCAATAACCGATGAATATAAACTTAAGACCTCACTAAAGAAGAACCTTGCACTGACAAATTTTGAAGCATTAAGAGGACAAGATGCAAAACGCTATGCTATTTATATAGCAATAAAGGAACTGTTACCTCAGTGTAGGACGATGGAAGAACTGAAAAGAAACTTAAAACAGCACCGGATTGAAACGCAGTTCAAGTTCAAAAGAGGAACAAAAGAAATACAGGGTATCAGCTTCAGGTTAGGGTATAACATTTTTAAAGGCAGCAGCATTGACCGCAGTTTCTTTTACAACAA
>CAXSDU010000039.1:0-31089 GCA_964236165.1 uncultured Parafilimonas sp.
AAGTGAATGATGAAAAGAAAAAATTAAAAGTGATTGTAAAAATATTTGGCCGCTCTACACCTGTTGAATTAAACTACATGCAGGTAGAAAAACTTAGTTAGTTTTTAAACAGCGTTAAAGATTAAGCCACATTATTGTGGCTTTTTTATTTTTACTTAGTTCTTTCATTAATCGCCATATCATTTAATCAACGGAATAAATATAAGTTTATGTATTTAAAATCATTTGCAATATCAATCATTTTAATAATTTTTTTTAATGCAGTAAAAGCGCAAATAATTATTCAGCGCGATACAGAAATTGATAGTATGATAAAGCAGGTTTTGAAAGATTCATTACATTCTTACATACATCAACTGGTAAACTTTAATACAAGAAGTACACTAAGTTCGTCAACAGATAAAATAAAAGGAATCGGCGCAGCAAGAAACTGGGTTTTAAATAAATTTAAAACTTATGCGCAACACTCAGGCGGAAGAATGCAGGCTTACATTGATACAACAACTTTACAGGCTGATAGCAACCGTATAAACAGAAATATTTTACTTGGCAACGTGGTTGCTGTTTTGAAAGGAACTGACAGCGTTGATAAAAGTGTATTTATTATGAGCGCACATCTTGATAGCCGCAGAACTGATGTCATGGATTCAACTGGTTATGCGCCCGGCGCAAACGATGATGCAAGTGGTGTTGCAGCTGTTATTGAAGCTGCAAGAATTTTAAGCAAATATAATTTTCCTTCAACCATAATTCTTGTTGCTGTTAGTGGTGAAGAACAAGGATTATTTGGTTCTGAATTTATGGCAAATAATGCAGCAAAAAATAATCTGCATATTGAAGCGGTTTTAAATAATGATATAATCGGAAGCAATAACGGTAGTGGAACTAACATTGTTAACAATACACAACTAAGAATTTTTAGTGAACCATTTTCTGTTCTCGATACAGGAAAAGCATTACAACGCATTAGAAGTTTAGGTTTAGAAAATGATGGTAAATCAAGACAGCTTGCTCGTTATGTAAAAGAAATTGGTGAGCGTTATGTTGATGATCTTGAAATTGTAATGGTGTATCGAAACGATAGGTTTTTACGCGGTGGCGATCATATTCCTTTTGCAAACAAAGGTTTTGCCGCCGTACGTTTAACTGAAATGAACGAAAATTATAATCATCAACACCAGGACGTAAGATCAGAAAATGGTGTTGCTTATGGAGATATTGAAGAATATATAGACTTTGATTATTTGCGAAAAAATACATCAGTAAATATTGCCAGCCTTGCCAATCTTGCAAAAGCTCCGGATGTTCCGCAAAATGCTTTAATAGATGTAAAAGACCTTACAAATTTTAGCATTATTTCATGGTCGGCGCCGCAATTTGGAAGCATAAAGGGATTTTATGTTTTAATACGCCAAACAACAAGTGCTGTTTGGCAAAAGAAAATTTTTACAACAGAAAATTCAATCAACTTACCTTATTCGAAAGATAATTATTTTTTTGCTGTTCAATCAGTAAGTACTGATGGAAATGAAAGTTTACCTGTGATACCTTTGCCGGCGAGGTAATAATTTTTTATTAATATTTAGAAATATAATTTCGCCATTTCTCAATTAATAATTTTATATCATCTGGCAGCGGCGCTTCAAAAAATAATTCCTTATTTGTTTTTGGATGAATAAAACCCAACGTTGCTGCATGTAATGCAACGCGCGGACAAACCTCCAAACAATTATCTACAAACTGCTTATATTTATTAAATACAGTTCCTTTTAAAATTTTATCGCCGCCATATTCTGCATCATTAAATAAAGTATGTCCAATATGCTTCATGTGCACACGTATCTGGTGTGTACGTCCTGTTTCCAATTTGCATTCAATCAGCGTAACATAATTAAATCTTTCAATCACTTTATAATGTGTAATAGCATGCTTGCCGCTTTCACCTTCAGGATAAGCATCAAACGTTTTTCTAAATCGCTGATGTCTTCCAACATGCGCTTCTATTAATCCTTCTTCTTTTTCAATATTACCCCACGCTAATGCAATATATTTTCTTGCAACTGTATGATTAAAAAATTGTTTTGCAAGATGCGCCGCTGCTTCCGCAGATTTTGCAGCAACAAGCAAACCGGTTGTGTTTTTATCAATGCGATGCACCAACCCATATCGCGGCAGATCTTCTTCTGTTAAGTCTGGTTTTTTTTGAAGAAGATAATAAGCGATTCCATTTAACAATGTTCCCGTGTAATTTCCCACGCCCGGATGCACTACCATATTTGCAGGTTTATTTATCACCATTATATCATCATCTTCATAAACAATATTTAAAAAAATATTTTCTGCTTTTACCTCGGTGTAATCAGGATTGGCAAAGCTCATCAGCAGAATTTCATCGCCAGGTCTAATCTTATAATTACTTTTTACCTGCTTTTTATTAACGGTTAAAAAGCCTGCATCAATTGCCTGTTGCACTTTATTTCTGCTTGCATTTTCAATACGCTGTTGAATCCATTTATCAATGCGCAATGGTTGTTGTCCTGCATCAACTTTAAAAATTTTTCGTTCATACAGTTCATCTGCAAATTCATCTTTAGCTGTTTCAACAACTTCACTCATTCAACAAAAATAAGTGTATTAAAAAGTATTTTTTTGATTGTAATTTTACTGCATGCGCAAAATTGTTTTACAGGATCTCGGATTAAAATTTTACAAGCAGGTTTGGGATTACCAGGAAAATCTGTTACAACAAAAAATAAAAGCAAAACAATCTTCAATACAACAAAATGATTATTTAATTTTTGTTGAGCACAATCCTGTTTACACGCTTGGCAAAAACGGCAAAGAAAAAAATCTTTTGATCAATGAAGAAGCACTTTCTAAAAAAGGCATTGAATATTTTCATATAAACCGTGGCGGCGATATAACTTTTCACGGTCCGGAACAATTGGTTGGTTACCCGATTCTCGATCTCGATAATTATAAAACAGATTTAGGCTGGTATTTAAGAAGTCTTGAAGAAGTAATTATTTTAGCGATAAAAGAATATGGTTTAAATGGCGAAAGAAGCAAAGGCGAAACCGGTGTTTGGCTTGATGCAACTGTGAAAGGAAGAGAGCGAAAAATTTGTGCGATGGGTATTCGTTGCAGCCGCTGGGTTACTATGCATGGTTTTGCGCTGAACGTAAATGTTGATTTAAATTATTTCAATTTTATTACACCTTGTGGGATCGTTGACAAAAAAGTTACATCAATAGAAAAAGAAATCGGAAAAAAAGTTTCAATGGATGAGATAAAACAGAAGTTGGTTAGAAATTTTGAGATTGTTTTTGATGCAGAAATTATAAGCGCTGAAACTTTTACTACTTACAGAACAACAGAAAAACTTACAGAAGTTTCATCTGTTTAAAATGTGCGCGCATTTTCTTTGGATAGTCTGCAATGGCAGTTGCAGAATCACCAATTTCAGGATGCCATAATTTTTCCCATTCAAAACTGTAATAGCCGTTATAATTATTTTTCGCAAGCAAATCAACCGCTTCAAAAATCGGCGATGCGCCTTCACCCAATAAAACATATTCATCTTTTCCATCAATTAGTTTTGCATCTTTTATGTGTGCATGTTTTATATAATTTTTAAGACTTGCATAAACCTGCACCGGCTGCTCTTTTGTTACAGACCACATATTATATGCATCCCAAACCAAACCCACATGCGGATGATTAACCTGCTGCATAATATTCAAAAGATCAGCGGTGTAAACAATTTTTCCATGCGTTTCAAGCAGTACATAAATATTTTTCGCTGATGCATAATCACCCAATTCTTTTAATGCACTTATAATTAAAGCAAGTGTTTCTTCTTTTGTTTGACCATCAGGAATATCATTTGGAAAAACTCTGATGTTAGGACAATTTAATTTCTGTGCTAAATCAATAAACTGTTTTGCACCATCAATATTTTTTTGTCTCCCGCTTGCATCTTTGTGATGCAATTCAGCAGAAGAACCAAGGTCAACAACTTTTAAATTTTTATTGTTTAATTTTTTTAATGAAGCTTTAATATTTATATCACTATTAAATGATTCACATTTGTTTAAATCTAATTCTCTTTTGATTCCTCTAAACTCAATTCCATTATAATTATTTGCTGCAGCAAAATTTATAATCGTATCAAAATCCCAATCAGGACAACCAAGCGTTGAGAAAGATAATAACGGAATATATTTTTTTGATTTGAACGAAGACAATAAAAAAGCAGATAATAAAAAGCCTGAAATATTTTTTAAAAATTGTCTCCTGTTAGAATCTTGTAACATATAATAAAGTTACTGAGAAGAATTGTCTGATTTTTTTTCTTCAATAATTTCTGCTTCTATTTTTTCTTTTTTAAGTGTAACACGAATCCTGTTATAAATACTCATATAAATATTGGCAATCCAAACAAGCGAAAAACCTGCAACGAGATAACCTTTCCAATCATCATACAATAAATGATATTTTGTAATGATGAGCATTATAACTGTTATATAGTGGCTGAAGCAATATTCGCATGTAAGCAGGTAAAAAAATTTCTTTTGCAAAAGTGTTCTGCTTTTTTTGCTACAGTCTGCACAATAAGTATGTATTTCAGCAAAAATTTCTTCATGTGTAAAAGTCCATGCAATACAGGCAACAGGAATTGCAAGTATAAAGAGCGCGGCAATCTGATTGGTAAAAGTTATCATTTAATAAAGTTCACTGATAATTATTCGTATTTTTTATATAATTGATAATACAAAGTTGCTATTACTGGCACGGAATTTAATCATAATAGTTTTATAAAATAATTATTATGGAAGACAATAAAAAAGTTATTGAAGTTTTAAATGATCTTATTGAAATTAACAATGATCGTGTTGTTGGTTACGAGCGTGCAATTAAGGAATTAAAAGATGGTGAAAATTCAGATCTTAGAACTTTATTTATAGGTTATATTGATCAAAGCCGAACAATAAGAAACGAATTAGGTACAGAAGTGCAAAATTTGCATGGTAAAATGGAAGAAGGTACAACAGGAAGCGGGAAAATTTATCGCGCCTGGATGGATGTAAAAGCAGTTTTTACAGGACATGATCGCCACGCTGTTTTAGAAAATTGTGAAGCTGGGGAAGATGCTGCTCAAAAAGCATATAAATCTGCACTAAATACAGAAGGAATTCCTGCTTATATTTTAGAATTAATAACAAAACAGCAACAGGATTTAAGAGGTGCGCATGATGAAGTAAAATCTATGCGTGATGAAAAAAATCTTTCTGAAGCTTAGTTTTTAAATCTTGAACTTATAATAAGCTCTTTGCTGCCGGTTGTGTATGCATAAAAACCTTCACTGGTTTTTATTCCTAAACATCCGGCAGTTACCATTTTTACCAACAACGGGCATGGAGAATATTTTTGATTACCAAAACCATTGTGCAAAACATTCAAGATTGAAAGGCATACATCAAGACCAATAAAATCTGCAAGCTGCAGCGGACCCATTGGATGGGACATTCCTAATTTCATTATTGTATCAATTTCTTCAACGCCGGCAATGCCTTCATATAAACTATAAATAGCTTCATTTATCATTGGCATTAAAATTCTGTTGGCAATAAAACCAGGATAATCGTTAACCACGCAAGGAATTTTACCAAGTTGTTTGCTTATATCAATTATAGTTTGTGTAACTGAAACTTCGGTTTTAAATCCATTTATAATTTCAATCAGTTTCATTACAGGCACGGGATTCATAAAATGCATGCCGATCACTTTTTCTGCACGCTTTGTTACTGCCGCGATTTTTGTTACTGATAGAGATGACGTATTAGTAGCTAGAATGCATGAAGCCGGCGCAGCTTCATCAAGCTGTTTAAAAATTTTCAATTTTAGATCAATGTTTTCAGTTGCAGCTTCTATTACAAGATCTGCATCCTGCACGCCTTCATTAATGTTGGTAAAAGCTGAAACATTGGCAAGCGAATGTTTTTTTTGTTCATCATTAATAACACCTTTACTTACTTGTCGGTCTAAATTTTTTGCAATTGTTTGTAAAGCTTTTTCAAGCTGTAAGGCATTAACATCAATAAGATTTACCTTGAAATTATTTTGCGCAAATACATGTGCAATGCCATTGCCCATTGTGCCGGCACCTATAACTGAAACTTTTTTAATCATAGAAACCTCTCCCAAATCTTCTCCAAAGGAGAGGACTTTTAAAGTGATTATAATTTTATTCCTACTTATATTTAGTTAGCCTTTCAATAAGCCTTTCTTTTGAGAAGGTTTAGATAGGCTTGGTCTTATTGCATCGCCGCTAACATTCTTTTTCCTTCTTCCTTAATAGCCACGTCGTCAAAAGTACGTGTTGGTAATTTTACCAGTTTATTTAAAACATCAATAGCTTTGCCCGGCTGATGATCGTATTGATACACTTTGGCAAGATCAAGATAATCCAATGCAAAATAAGGATCATCAACGCGGCTCTTTTCCATATAATATGCTGCGGAATCAATTTGTGTATCAGGAATACCACCGTAAAATGTTTTTATAGCTGCACGTTTCAGCCATGATAATCTTATCAATTCAAAATGCCATTTGCCTAAAATATAATTTGCTCTGGCATTATTTGGATTAATGACAAGTGATTCATCAGCATAAATTTTTATTTGCTTTACATCTTCAATAATTTTTTTATTATCATCATCCGTTTCTGTTTTTTTAGCTGCAACTAACGCCACTGCATAACATGCGTCTGCATTCCTGGCATTAATTTTATAAGCATGCTGCGCAAATATTGCAGCAGAATCAAAATAATTTGCTTTTAGTTTTTTATCTTTTTGTCTTTCTCCAATACTGCAATTAAATTCAGTGCATTTTACTAAAGCAGAAATATCTGATGAATCTAATGCAACAAGTTGTTTATATTTTTCCAAAGCATTTGCTTCATCAAATTTTAGTTCAAAATCTTTTGCCTGCTTTAATAAAAAATTTTTATCCTGCGCAGAAACATTCATCATTAAAAAAATAAAAATTATTGCAACAAGCGTTTTTGAAAGGAGGTTAAACATGTTTTATTAAAAATAACTTTCAACGTTTTAAAATATATTCAGCAGAAACTTTTCCATTAAAAAAAGCAATGGGAGCATTCAGTTTTTTTATTTTAACTGATACTTGATGTACTTTGGAATAACCAGATAAAACTTCCTGCGCAATTTGAGTAACTAATGTTTCCAGCAACTGTGTTGGTTTTTTCATGCGCTGTTTTATAAGTTCGTATAACAATGTATAGTCAATGGTTTCGTGCATATGTAGCACAGGAATATTTTCAGGTTCAAAATAAACAGTCATATTCACTTCAAAATCGCCGCCTGTTTTAACTTCTTCTTCATGAATGCCATGAAAACTATGAAACTGAAGGTTGGATAATTCAATTTTCAACATTCGGCAAATCTATATTCATACAGAAACAAATGAAAATCTTTTATAGATTATTGTATTAATACATTTAATATTTACAATCATCAGCAGGATTTAAATTTTCTTTATCAAGCGAAAGTGTGCCTTTACCATTTTTAAAATTTATTATCCATATTGAATCAAAATCATTTCCGCCCCACTTCATTCCTTTGTCATCAATGCCAAGGGCTTTAACTATATTATCTATTTTATCATGCTCCCAAACAACAAGTGCGTAACCATTTGTTTTCAAAATTGCAGCTGCTATATCTTTTACATCATCCACATCAAATTTCGAATCAATTTTTAAATTATATTTTACAGCAAACGGCGTTATGGTTTCAAACATTCTTGATTGATTGGTTGACTTACCACTACTTACCGAAGGCACAAAAATTTTATCAGGAATTTTAAACTTGCTATATAAAAGTGCGGGCAACTGCAACGAACGATTAAAACCTCTACAAGAAAGATTATCACCATTATCAGGTTTCTCTGCATGCCGAATTATTACAACTTTTTGTAAGCCTGTACCCGCATTTATTTGTGTGTAAGAATTATTATTAAATAAGCTTAGTATAAATACAGTTAGCAAATTTTTATATAAATTATTCATGTTGTCTCTTTAATAAGAGTTAAAAATATAGCAAAACCAATACAATATTTTATTTAGCAATTACCGTTGATAACCTTTGCAGACAAAAGTTTAAATAAGTATTAATAATTTATGTTGAATAAATATCAATTATTCTTAGGTTTGAACACATGAAAAAGTTTTTATCCTTCTTTTATTTTTGCTCATTCTTTCTAGCAACCTGTGCGCAAAAATATAAAGCCATAGTTGGCATTGGCAGCGAAGTAAATCCATATCATTATACAATAACAAAAACTTTAACCAGTGTGCATGGCTGTGTTGTTAGTGCTCATCCTTTGGCAAGTGAAATTGGTTTTGCTATTATGAAACGCGGCGGCAATGCGTTTGATGCAATGATTGCTACACAATTTGCGCTCGCTGTTGTGTACCCGGCGGCGGGTAACATTGGCGGTGGTGGTTTTACAATGGCAAGGACGGCTAATGATTCTTTGATAGCTTTAGACTACCGCGAAGAAGCACCTGGTAAAGGCAGCAGAAATATGTATATTGATTCTGCCGGCAACGCGAGAACAGACTGGTCGCAGAACGGGCATTTATCAGCTGGTGTGCCGGGTACAGTTGCTGGTTTATTTGCAGAATATAAATATGCAAAACTTTCTTTTAAAGAACTCATTCAGCCAGCAATTGATCTTGCAGAAAAAGGTTATGTACTTACAGAAAGCGAAGCAAATAGTTTTAATGCAAATAAAGAAGATTTTTTAAAATATAATACAAAGCCAACTGCATTTGTAAAAGATAGGGAATGGAAAGAAGGGGACACACTTTTTCAACCGGCGCTTGCAAAAACTTTAATGCGCATAAGAGATAATGGTTTGAAAGGTTTTTATGAAGGGGAAACTGCAAAACTTATTGTTGAAGAAATGCAGCGAGGAAAGGGATTAATAAGTTATGATGACTTAAAACATTATACTGTTAAACAACGCAAGCCAATTGAATGTGATTATCGCGGTTATCATGTTGTAAGTTTTCCACCATCCAGCAGCGGCGGAATTATGCTGGAGCAAATGCTTAAGATGATTGAACCATTTCCTATGCGTGATTATGGATTTCAATCTTTGCGCAGCGTGCAATTAATGATTGAAGTGGAGCGACGTTCTTTTGCTGATCGTGCAGAACATTTGGGCGATCCTGATTTCTGGAAAGTGCCGCAGCAAACTTTATTAAGCGATGCATATTTAAAAAAACGAATGGCAGATTATGATTCAACACAAGCAGGTAATAGTAAAAATATAGAAGCAGGCAACGTACATGAAAGCGATCAAACAACACACATAAGTGTAATTGATAATAAGGGAAATATGGTTTCGGTGACTACAACGCTTAACAACGGCTATGGCAGTAAAACAGTTGTTGGCAGTGCAGGTTTTTTTCTGAATGATGAAATGGATGATTTTAGTATTAAGCCGGGTGTTCCAAATATGTACGGCGCAATCGGCGGTGATGCAAATGCCATAGCGCCGGGCAAGCGTATGCTAAGTTCTATGACGCCCACAATTGTTTTGAAAAAAAATAAACCATTCATGGTTGTTGGTACGCCCGGAGGCACAACTATTCCAACTTCTGTTTTTCAATCAATAGTTAATGTAATTGATTTTGGAATGAATACAGAAGATGCAGTTGATAAACCAAAGTTTCATCATCAATGGTTGCCGGATACAGTTTATTTAGAAAAAGGTTTTAATGAAAACACTGAGAGAAAACTAAAAAACATGGGTTACAAAACAGAAATGCGTAGCGCCATTGGCAGAACAGAATTAATAAAAGTTTTACCTGATGGAAAATTTGAAGCGGCTGCAGATATAAGAGGTGATGATAGTGTAAGTGGTTATTGAAATGTTTAATGTGTAAAGTTTAATGTTATGAACATAGAAGAATTTTTTTTACAATCATCAATAAAAAAATTCAGGTCTCAAAAAACACTGGGTGAAAAACGTTTGCGCAATTAGGCGACAAAGACTTTTTATTCAAGCCTTCTGAAGAAAGCAATTCTATTGCAGTTATTGTGCAACACATGTATGGCAATATGCTGAGCCGCTGGACGAATTTTTTAACGGAAGATGGCGTAAATTTTCATTTTATAATTTAAAAATATGTTTCCCGAAGCAGTAATATTTGATCTTGATGGAACACTGATTGATAATAATGCTTACCACATTGAAGCATGGAAATTTTTTTATGATAAAATAGGAAAGCCATTTTCAAAAGAAGATTACACAAAAAATATTAATGGCAGAATTAACAGCGATATTTTTAATTACATTTTCAACGCAAACTTAAGTGCTGATGTGATTGATAAATATTCAAATGAAAAAGAAGCGTTGTATAGAAAAATTTATCAACCGCACATAAAACCAATTGATGGTTTGATTAAATTTTTAGATGTGCTTGAAAAGGAAAAAATTCCAAAAGCAATCGCAACATCTGGTATTACACCAAACATCAATTTTATGTTTGAACATGTGCCGATAAAAAAATATTATGCGCAGGTTATTGATGCATCTCAGATTACAAAAGGCAAACCACATCCCGAAATATTTTTAAAAGCAGCAGCATCCGTAAATGCAGATCCAAAAAACTGTATTGCATTCGAAGATTCGGTTGCTGGTATTCGTTCTGCCAAAGCAGCAGGCATGAAAGCGATTGGTTTAACCACAACGCATACTGCAGAAGAAATAAAAGAAGCAGATTTTATTATTACAAATTACACAGAAATTTCTTTAACAAAACTTCGTGAACTGGAAGGCGTATAATTATTTTTCTGTTATTACTAACGACGTGGAATAAACGATAACAAATCATCACATAATCATCACGAAACAATCCTGAAAGAAGTAATAAAATTTGCAGAATAAATTTTATGAATTTTCATTAAAAATATTATGGCAAATTACATGTGATCATCAAAAACAAAAATATGTACACGAAAACATTTTATACTTCTGCTGTAATTATGTTTGCAGTATTTGCAACCTCTTTTACCTGCGCCGATTCATCAAAGAAAAAAAATATAGCAACAAATAACGCTGGCAACGGCTTTGCAGTAGTGGAGCTTTTTACATCGGAAGGTTGCTCAAGTTGTCCGCCGGCTGATGCTGCTGTTGCAAAAATTTTAAAAGAATATAATAGCAATGTTTATGTGCTCGGTTTTCATGTTGATTACTGGGATAATTTAGGATGGAAAGATGCTTTTAGCAGTGCTGCTTATACACAGCGCCAAAGAAATTATGCAAGAGCACTTAACCTTTCTACTGTTTACACGCCGCAGGTTGTTGTTAATGGTGAGGAAGAATTTGTTGGTTCCAATGAAGGCAGGTTACAGAATACTATCAATAAAGATTTAAAAGAAACGCCTGCACAAACTTTATCTGTTACTGCAAAAACAAATGGTAATGGCGTTGATGTTTCTTATCAAACAAACGCAACGAATGATAATTTAAATATTGCACTGATACAATCTTCTGCTGTATCTAAAGTGCAGCGTGGCGAAAACAGTGGAGAAACATTACATCATGTAAACATTGTACGAAACATTCAAACGGTTGATCTAAAAAATACTTCGGGAAATATTTCTATCAATTTACCTGCGGGTTTATCTGCAAAAGATTGCCAAATAATTGCATTCATACAGAATGCAGAAAACATGAAAATTATTGCTGCTGCCAAAACTGATATTCAATAATAAGATTAAAAGGTTGGGATTAATTTCTTAATTGTTTTGAAATTAAGCTTATCAATTCATCCAGCTTACAATCAATTGTATTTTTTGGAATAATTACAGGACTTCCGTATCTGCGTATATATCCTTTCAGAAAATATTTTTGAATAAAGTTTTTATTTGCTAAATACTTATCATTATCATTTATTTTAATAATAACAATTTTTGGTTTTTGCTTTCTTGATTTTAATATATATAAGTCTGCTACTTCGTTCCATTCAATTTTACCGCTGCCGATAATACCTAAATTATTATCTATTCCAAAATCAGTTATAAACAAACCGGCATTTTTATCAAACAGGAATTTTACGGCATTGATGAAAATGATAATTGTAAAAATGATTGCATAAGCAAACAACACAAAAAAACCAATAAGATTTAAGTAATAATAAATACCAATATTATCATCATTTTTAAAATTAATAACTAAGTAATACAACAAATAACAAACAGGTAATGCAATAATAAATACAACAGGAAATAACTTCTTGTTTGGTTTTATTTGAGCATTCATGAATAAAGATTCAGCTATTTATAATTTGGCGTTATACCCATATTATAAAACATAAAAGCAAATTTGTCTGTTTGTTCATCAATGGTTTTTGAAAGCGAAGAACCAGATGCGCCATGACCCTGGTCTGTATCAATACGAATTAGTACAGGATTATTACCGGTTTGTTTTGCCTGCAATGTTGCCGCAAACTTAAATGAATGCGCAGGCACAACACGATCATCATGATCAGCAGTAAATACTAAAGTTGCAGGATATTGAACACCATCTTTTATGTTATGCAACGGCGAATATTTATAGATGTAAGGAAAATATTTTGCACTATCGCTGCTGCCAAATTCAACTACCCAACCGGCGCCAACAGTAAACTTTTGAAAACGTAACATATCCATTACACCAACTTCAGGTAACGCCACTCTAAATAAATCAGGTCGCTGCGTCACAACAGCACCAATCAATAAACCACCATTAGAACCACCGTTTACTGCAAGTAAATTTTTAGTGGTATAATGCTGATCAATTAAATACTCCCCGGCAGCAATAAAATCATCAAAGCAATTTTGCTTGTTCAACAACTCACCAGCTTTATGCCAGACTTCACCATACTCACCACCGCCCCTTATGTTTGCTACGGCATATACACCATTATTTTCAAGCAATAAAAAAACTGCATTACTAAAATACGGCGTTATACTAACATTAAAACCACCATAAGCATATAATAATGTGGGATGCGAGCCATCCATTTTAATCCCTTTCTTATGTACAATAAACATCGGCACTTTAGTTCCATCTTTACTTGTATAGAAAATCTGTTCAGTTGTATAGTCATCGGTATTTACATTCGGCGTTGATTTTTTAAACACAGTGGATTCACCTGTTTCAATATTATACATATATGTTGATGGCGGATAAGTGAAAGAAGAAAAATCATAAAACGAAATCTTATCATCATTATAACCACCGATTGCTCCTGCAGAACCAATACCAGGCAGCGGAACTTGTTTTTCGCCGGATCCATTTAAATTATATTGATAAATTCTTGTAGATGCATCTTTTAAATAAGAAGCAAATAATTTTCCACCGCCCGTTGTAGCAGATTCGAGTTTCTCTTTTTTCTCCGGTATTACATCTTTCCAATTTTCCTTTTGAGGATGCGCAGGATCAATAGAAACTAAACGGTAATTATTGGCATCATCATTTGTATAAACAAGCAAGTTATTACCAACAATATTTATTACAAAATAGTTGTGATCATAACCCGCAAACAATAATTTAAATTCGGATTGCGATTGCATTAAATCTTTATAAAATAATTGTATTCCATCTGTGCCCGCAGCTTCATAAATAATAAGGTAATGCTCATCTTCTGTAACCTGCGAGAATAAATAATTTTGCGGATGCGCCGTATCTTCAAAAACAAGTACATCACTTTCCTGCTTATCTCCTAGTTTATGATAATAAATTTTTTGATTGATATTTTGTACAGTTAACTCCGTTCCTTCTGCAGGTTTATCATAATGACTATAATAAAAGCCATCGCCTTTCCATGCCGCGCCAACACCTTTTGTCCAGTCAATTTCATCATCTAATTTTTTATGACTGGCAATATCCATTACATAAGATGTTTGCCAATCGCTGCCACCTCTATTGGTATGATAAACTAAATATTTTTTATTGTTTGATGCGCCATCAAGTCCTACTGAAATGGAACCATCTGCAGACAAAGAATTAGGATCAATTAAAACCTGCGGTTCTCCGGTTAAACCTTTTTGATAATAATATACTGCTTGGTTTTGAAGCCCATTATTCTTACTATAAAAAATGTAATCTCCAATTTTAAATGCACCATAATATTTTGTATAATTCATAATGGCTTCATAGCGTTTTTTTATTTTATCTCTAAATGGAATTTTCGATAAATAATTTTGCGTGAATTGTGCCTCGGTTTTTATCCATTGTTTTGTTTCTGTTGAAGTATCATTTTCCAGCCAGCGATATGGATCACTTACTTTGATGCCAAAATAATCATCAACCTGGTTTATAGTTTTTGTTTCGGGATAATTCAATTGTGCATTTAAAGTAAAAGTGTATACTACAAAAGCAAAAGCAATAAGCAGTTTCATAATAAAAATTTATGTATGGTGAATGTAAGCGATAAATTATTTTTCTATTCATACAATTAATTTAAAGTTTACAAATTCTACTATTTTCACTTAAAAAATGGGTGAAGCAGAAGTGAATATTTACAAAGATATTATCACTATAACCTCGCATATTATTACGTATGGAAATGCAGCGGATGAAACTGTAACGGAATCTATAAGAACAGAAATAGAAACGATGTGGAATGAACCACATGGAATGATTAATATAAAAGGCAACGCATTTCTTGTAAGTTTTCGAATTACTGCTGAGTTGAATACTTCAATTAATGAAATAGAAATATATAGCAATACTAACCCGCAGAATAATTATTTCAGAATTGAAGAATATGCGCATGGTAATATTTCTTTTGTTGATAATATAGGTTGTAACAGCGGTTATTTTAAACTGGAGAATTTGTATGTTGGTTCTACAACTGCAGCGCATGAATACGGGCATACGATTGGTCTTGATCATCCAACAAATCTTGATTATCGCGGCAAAGGAATTCCACCGATTATGTATCCGCGCGGTACATTGGTTGATCCGCAATTTCAATATGATTCGTCAAAACCTGCAGGTGTAACAGGTGGAACGATGCATCCAATGTTTAGAAAAGTTTTTGCCGAAGATATTGCTGCATTGAAATTGGAAAAGCTTCGTTTTAAAAATGGAAAATCTGTTATTGGTGATTTTACAAATGTGTTTCATCGTAATCATAAACAAGATGGATTTGCATAATTAATATTTCTTTTAAAACAAATGGAAAAGCAATTGTATTTTGATATTAGTTCTGAGCGAAGCGGCGGAAGCTTGTACAAAATAAAAGATGAGGCAGGCAAATTTTCTTTTCAATATAATCACAGCACTTATGATGATGACCGAGATGATATAAAAATATTTGAAACAGCTTATTTAACTTTTAATGATTTCTGGCAAATGATTACACAAGACAAGCAATGGTTTTATCAGCATCCATTATATATTCATCCTGAACAAAGAGGTTTTGTAAGAGAAGCATTGAAAAAAGTTGATTGGTCTGTTAAGCCTGATAAAAAATGGCAGGATAGTCATCAGCGCCAATGGAAAAAAGTATTGGAGGATAAAGATGATTATTATCATTCAAAAGTATAGTTTAGAAATTTTTATCGATATTATTTAAATTGATTTTATTATTCATTATGCATATACATACATTCGCACTTGGTAAAACCTGTTTTTAAATTTAATTTTTATAAAATATTTTTTTTGATAAAAGGCTTAAAAATTGCTAACCCGTTTTTTTTGCTGCGTATAGTAATTGCTTTTACTTCTTTTCATTTCGCAATTGATACAAATGCGCAACTATGCAATGGAAGTCTTGGAGACCCGGTTGTAAACATAACTTTTGGTTCGGGCAGTTCTGGTAATACCGGTTATACGCCAACCAATGCTTATACTTACACAAATTCCACCTGCCCTGATGATGGTTATTATACAATTACTGGCAGCACATCTGGTTGTTTTGGTAATTCGTGGCATACTGTAACAGCAGATCATACAGGTGATGGCGGAGCTTTTATGCTGGTAAATGCTTCTTTTGAACCAGGCGATTTTTTTGTAAGTACTGTAACTGATCTTTGTCCTAATACCAACTATCAATTTTCTGCATGGATATTAAATGTACTTAACAAATCTGGCATAAAACCTAACCTTACGTTTAGTATAGAAGCGCCGGACGGCACTATGCTCGGGCAATATTTAACAGGAGATGTACCTGAAACTTCTCAACCTGCGTGGAAACAATATGGTTTATATTTTACTACGCCTCCGGGAAATGCTGTAATTGTCTTACGGATTACTAATAATGCGCCAGGAGGAAATGGAAATGATCTTGCATTGGATGATATTACTTTTCGCCCTTGCGGACCACCGATTAATGCAACCATACAAAACAACACCGATACTGTAGATATATGTGAAGGCAATACCTATACATATACTTTTACCGGCGCTGTTTCATCTGGTTTCAGTGACCCTTTATATCAATGGCAGATAAGTATAGATAAAGGTGCAAACTGGCAAGATATAGCCGGCGCCAATTCATTAACATACACGCGTAATTCAACAGCACCCGGGTTTTATTGGTACAGGCTTTCTGTTATAGAAAAAGCTTCAGCAAGTATTTTATCCTGCCGTACAGCATCGAATGTAGTTGTTATAAATGTGCATACTAATCCGGCTGTAAATGCAGGACCAGACAGAATTTTAATAACAGGTACACCAGTAAAAATACAAGCATCAGTTACAGGAGAAGATCCTGCGTTTTATTGGAATCCTCCGTCCCATCTTGATAATGATAGTTCGCTTACACCTTCAGCTTCTCCGCCTGCAGACATTACTTATACGCTTTTTGCAATATCAGGATTTGGTTGTAAGAATAATGATGAAATGAAAATAAAAGTAGTAGCAGGTATTTTTGTACCTAATGCTTTTACACCAAATGGTGATGGCAAAAATGATAGCTGGCGCATTCCTTTTCTGGATCCATTATTAGGTGCTTCAGTAAATATTTACAACCGCTACGGGCAAATTGTTTATCATGCTGATGGAACAACTGTTGATTGGGATGGTAACTGGAATGGTTTTCCGCAACCAACGGGAGCATATGTTTATTTCATAAAATTTAAATCCGGATATCCAGATTTAAAAGGAACAATTTTAATTATACGTTAGCTGATACTAGCTCTATTATTTTTTGAATCAGGGTTCTTATCTTCCTTTACTTTAAGTAAACCCATTAATTGCTGCATGGTACGTTGCATACCTTCTGTACTGCCATCAAGAAATATAATATTGCCTCTGCTTACTTCAGCGAAATTTTTAATCGCATCTGTCCACATACTAAAAAGAATAACGTTGGTATCAAGATTTGCCTGCTTCATTTGTTCTGCAGCCTGGCTCATACCTTTTGCAACTTCTTCTCTAAATAGTGCTACACCCTGACCACGTAAACGTGCTGCTTCACGTTCTGCTTCTGCTGCAATTTTTATAGCATTACCTTCTGCTTCTGCGCCTTTTGTTTTTGTAATTAATAAAGCCTGTCCTTCATTTTCTGCAGCTGCTTTTAAATTATTACTTGCCACAACGCGGCTCATACTTTCCAATATAACTTTATCAAACGTAATATCATTTATCTGCAGGTCAAGTAAATGATAACCCCATTCTTCCAGCACATGATCAACTTCTGATTTTACAGATTCAACGAGATCTTTTCTAAGCCCTAAGATTTCAGATTGTTTTTTTGTAGCAACATAAGAACGAATATTGCCTTCAATGGTTCTGATAAGTGCCTGCATAAGATCTTTATCAGCAATAAATTTGAACGCTACTTTTTTAATCGTTTCTTCATCAGCATTCATTACAGCATACAACAACATGCTTTTAAAATAAACATTTGCCTGGTCTTGCGTTACTGCCTGAAACTCGAGTTCAACCGAACGGTTTTGAATGCTGATGCGACGATATATTTGCTCAAAAATCGGGATCTTAAAATTTAAACCCGGTCTTAATATACGTTTGTATTTTCCGAACATAGTAATAACCGCAATCGTTGCCTGGTTAACTGTAACTAAACCGCTGAAAACGATAAATAAAACAATTATCAGCCACCAGTAATTAGCAATAACATCCATACAATTTTAATTTTTAGGAAAGATAGTAATTAAGTACGAAGTACAATTGCGAGGTAAGATGTATAACCCTGATTTTAGAAATGCAAATTGGAAAATTTGAAATTGTCTTGTTATACATTAACTATTATCATTCATTATTTACCATTCTCTTCCCAAACCTGCACAAGATTTATCAATACTTCAACAGCTTTTTCCATATCTCGTACACCTATCCATTCATGCTTACTATGAATTGCCTGCATGCCTGTAAAAATATTCGGGCAAGGCAAACCCATAAAGCTCAAACGACTGCCATCAGTGCCGCCGCGAATTGGTTCATTAACTGGTTTTAAACCTGCGCGTTTATATGCCTGCTTTGCATAAGCCACAACTTTTGGATGATTATCCAATACTTCTTTCATATTGCGATATTGTTCTGTTACTTTAAACTCCATTCTTACTTTTTTGGAATGCTTTTTTAAAATTTTTTCTGCAATAAGTTGTAAACGCTCTTCATGTTTGGAAAGATCTTGCGTATCAAAATCGCGAACAATAAAATCTATACTTGCTTTTTCTGCAATGCCATTTATAGCAACAGGATGTATAAAGCCTTTCCGCTTTGAAGTTGTTTCCGGGCCCCATTCTTTTGATGGTAACGCAGCAACAATTTCTGCAGCAATTTTTATTGCATTTACTAATTTATTTTTTGCATAACCCGGGTGTGCAATTATACCGTGAATTGTAATGCTAACCGCATCCGCACTAAATGTTTCGTCTTCTAACGTACCCACTTCTCCCCCGTCCAGTGTATAAGCATAATCAGCATGCAATTTTTTAAGATCAAGTTTTGTTGTTCCTTTTCCTACTTCTTCATCCGGAGTAAATAAAATTTTTATGTCACCATGTTTTATTTCAGGATGTGTAACAAGATAGTTTGCCATATCCATTATTATAGCTATGCCGCTTTTATCATCTGCACCTAATAAGGTTAAACCGCTTGCAGTAATTATATCGCTGTGCTTATGTTCTTTTAAATAAGGGTATTCTTTTTTTGTAATTATTTGTGTTGTATCATCGGGTAAAACAATATCATCGCCATTATAATTTTTATGTAAAATAGGTTTAACCGCTGTACCACTACAATCCGGCGCTGTATCTACATGGCTGCAAAAACATACGATTGGTACATTTTTATTTGTATTTGATGGAATGCCTGCATATACATATCCGTACTCATCTGTTTCGGCAGTAAGCAAACCAATTGCTTTTAATTCTTCAGCTAAAAAATTGCTTAAATGTTTTTGCTTTTCTGTGGTTGGATGATTGTTGCTTGCAGGATCACTCTGCGTATCAACCTGCACATAACGCATAAATCTGTCTGTAACTGTATGCTGATAATCTTTAATCATTCTTTCAGATTTTAAAGACAAATAAACAGCTTATCAAAATCATTTGCACATATTTTAATTAATGCATAATTTTCATAAACTTATTTAACCTAAAACGATTGTTTATGAAAATGTTTATCGGTTCTTTAATCGGCGCCATTATAATTTTTGTATTTCAATTTCTTTCGTGGGTAGTTCTTCACACACACGAACCGGCACAACAGTATACACCAAAACAAGATAGTATTCTTAGCTACTTAAGTTCACAATTTGATTCAAGCGGTGGTTACTTACTTCCAACTGCGCCAAAAAGCACTTCGTTTGATGAGATGAATAAAATGGATGAACAATATAAAGGAAAACCGTGGGCGCAAATTGCTTATCATACAAGCCTTAATACCAACATGGGCATTAATATGGTGAAAAATCTTGTTACAAATTTTATAATGATTTTGCTTTTTTGCTGGATAATTTCAGGCTACGCTCCCAACACATTTGGCAAAACTTTTCTTGCATCTATTTTTTTAGGGCTTATTATTTTTTTACATAGTGCTTATACCATTAATATATGGTACCAAACTTTTGATCTTACCGCACACTTTACAGATTACCTCATAAGCTGGAGTTTAACTGGTATTTGGCTTGGCTGGTGGTTAAACAGAAAAAAAGTTTAAATATTACAAAGTTTCATTGTTTCAATTAAACCTAAAAACATACAGAATAAACACTTAAGCATTAAACTCTTACGGCATTATAATAAGCGGACTTTTACCTTTTATATCAACCACTTCAATATCAAAAACTAAACCTTCGCCTGCCAGCGGATGATTTGCATCAAGCATAATTGTATCAGAGTTTACTTCTGTAATTACAACCGGAAGTTCATTTCCATCTTCACTATGCATGTTTAAAGTCATTCCAACTTCAGGGTTAATATCAGGCGGAAAATTTTTTCTTTCAAAAGGTATTACCATTTCATCCTGACGCGCACCATATGCATCTTCAACCGGAATTGAAACCGTTTTCTTTTCTCCAATGCTCATACCTGTTACGCCATCATCAAACCCTTTTATAACCATACCATTTCCTACTTCAAATTCAAGTGGCTGGCGACCTTCGCTGCTGTCGAAAATAGTTCCGTCTTCAAGACGGCCATGATAATGTACTTTTACCATATCTCCTTTTTTTACCTGTTGCATTTATAACTTTTTATATTTAAGAATACATTCAAAAAAAGCGCCATTAATTTTTCAAATAAAGATTTGTTTAAAGTCGGGTAAATGTAGCCCAATAAAAATTCGCAACATAACTTTGAGCTTCTATTTATAATAATGAAAAAAGTTTTTAAGATCATCCGTAATATATTTTTTCCAAAGAAAAAATGTTGCCAATAATGTGTTTGGCTGAATTGATATGGCAACGTATTATTGCACTCCACTTTTAAGCCCATGTGGCGGAATTGGTAGACGCGCCAGACTCAAAATCTGGTTTTCGCAAGAGAGTGAAGGTTCGATTCCTTTCGTGGGCACAACCTCTGTTTAATGCAGAGGTTTTTTTATTTATCCCAAATACCCATGAGCTTGATGTATTCCAAACTTTTAACGAATGTATTTTCAGTTGAAATAATTTTAATATGATTGTAAGGCGTTGATGGAAAAAATATTTCTGTCATTACACTCAAGCCATCATCTGCAAATAATTCAACAGAACTAACGTCTATTACTAATGATAAATTCATCGTTTCTGCATTTGATATGCGTGGTGCAAAATGTTTTGTAGCAAAATCTTTTTCAAAATTTATATCACCTGACTTTGATCTGTCTATAAAAAAAAGATTTTGCTTTTTATCAAATCCAATAACTGTTTCTTCACCTTTATCATTTGAAAGCGCAATGGAAAAATCATTCACTTTATTAAATTCAAAATTTAATTTACACGGCAACTCAACTTTGTTAACTTTTGAAGAAATATCAAATTGCTTATCAATATTAATGTTATAGACAACAACAGGTTTTGATGTAATTGCATTTAATTCTTCAACCGGCGCAGAACTTAAAAACATATTATTATTTACATGTATTAATTTTAGTTCCCGCGGCAAAGTCATTGCATTTCTCCAAATAGTTGTAGGAACAACATTCGCATAAAGCCAGTTGCTCATCCATCCTAAAAATATTTTCCTGTTACCTGTGTTACTCCATGTAACGCCTGCATATTCATCAGGACCATAATCCAGCCATTTTGTTTCATTATTAAAAGGCGTAAATGTTTTACCATTAAAATCACCAATAAAATATTGCGTGGCAGAACCACCATTTGGTCCGCCCGGATTCAGGTTTACAATAAGAGCCCAAATTGTTTTTCCATTATCATCAAATGAAATTAAATCAGGACATTCCCATACGCCACCATGCGCGCCAATGTCTTGGCCAAACTCACTTTCTTTCATCCAATTTTTTAAATCAGGTGAAGAATAAAATGTTATACGATCTTTTGTTGCAAGTGTCATTACCCATTTTTTTTCATCTTCATACCACATTATTTTAGGATCCCGAAAATCCGTAATGCCCGGGTTTTTTAAAATGGGATTGCCTTTATATTTTATCCAGGTATTTCCATCATCATTACTATAAGCAATACTTTGATTTTGAAAATTATTCGTTCCTTCTTTTTCTCCAACAGGATCATGTTGTGTAAATATTGCAACCAGTGGCGCTTTGCCATTCTTACCAAAGCCCGAAGTATTATTTTTATCATCTACTGCGCTACCGGAAAAAATATAACCTAAGCTATCAGGATATAAAGCAATTGGCTGTTGCTGCCAGTGAATTAAATCTTTACTTGTTGCATGTCCCCAATGCATCGGTCCCCAAACATTACTATCAGGATAATATTGAAAAAATAAATGATAAACGCCATTATCATATACCATTCCGTTTGGATCGTTCATCCAGTGTTGCTTGGGAGAAAAATGAATTCGGGGGCGCCACAATTCTTTATACGTACTATCTTTCTGAGCGAAGCAAACAGGCACTATAAAACTGCACGCTAGCAAAAGAATATATCTTTTCATATTATAGTTTTTAATTAAAAAGTATTATGCGAACACCAAATAATTGATTCAAAGATTTACAACTTCTTTTGCCAGCATTTCGGGTTTATCTAACGGCGACAATGTTTTAACATGCTTCATTTGCTTATCATAAATAACTATGTAAGGAAACCGTTCTATGTTATAATATTTGCGCACAATAAACGAATAACCTTCGGTTCCAATTTTAAAAAAAGGAATAGATGAAATATGATAGACTGAATCAAATGGTTTAACTTCTTTCACAGGCACATAAGTAAGCATTATAATCTGTTTGTTTTTTAATGCATCTTTATATTTTAAAAGTTCATCTGTGAAATCTTTACAATGATCACAAGTGGGCGAAAAATAAATAAGCACCGTAGTTGTATTCTTTTTAAGTTGATTATAGGTATATGCTTTTCCATTAAGTAATGTAATTTTAAAAGGTGCTATACCTGCTTTATTTTGTTGAGAAAAAACGCTAAAACATATATTGCAGGCAAGCAAAATTAATATGATCTTTTTATACATTTTTAATTGAATTATTATTTGGTGTAGATATTATACTATTTAAAAAATCTGAAATTTCCAGTGCGCTAATAATTGCATCTGGCTTTAGTTGTTCAATTGCTTGTTTGGGCATATAATCTACTTCCGCAGATTTTGGATCCTGCACAATTGTAAAGCCGCCCGCCTGGTGAATTATTTTTAAACCATTTGCGCCATCTGCATTTGCGCCTGATAATAAAACACCTATTGCAGAAGGGCCAAAAACATTGGCAACACTTTCAAAAGTTACATCTATACTTGGCCGGCTGAAATAAATTTTTTCAGAAGCGTCCAGCGAAAAAGTATTTTCATTTTCCAAAAGCAAATGATAATCTGGTGGAGCAATATAAATGTAACCAGGTAAAATACTGTCTTTATCTTCTACTTCTCTTACTTTAAAATTTGTACGCGAAGAAAATAAACTTTCAAGTACAGAATCAGCATCATTTCTGCGATGAACAATAATAATATAAGTAATGTTGAGTACAGATGCATCTGCAACAATTTTCAAAATAATATCAAGGCTACCTGCAGAACCTCCAATAACAATCAATCTATATTTTATTGCGTCTTGCGCCATATTTTTTCTTTACTCAACTGGGTAAATTTACCCGCTACCGCAGAAAATCTTAAATTTTCTTTTGAACCCAATACAAGAAATCCTAATTTTTCAAGGCTTCCATCAAAAAGCGTAAGCACTCTATCCTGCAAAATTTTATTAAAGTATATAAGCACATTACGACAAAAAATTAATTGAAACTCATTAAAAGATCTGTCTGATACTAAATTATGTGTAGACGTAATCATCTTGGATTTTAAATGCTGATCAAATTTTGCCAGATCGTATTTTGCTGTATAATATTCTGAGAAATCTTTTTTGCCGCCAGATAAAATATAGTTTTCTGAATATTGTTTTAAATTATACAATGGAAAAATTCCACGTTGTATATTTTCTATAACTGAAGGATTTAAATCTGTTGCATATATTAAAGATTTGTGAAGCAGGTTTGCTTCCTCAAGCATAATAGCAGTTGAGTAAACCTCTTCGCCGGTTGCACAGCCTGCATGCCAAATACGAATAAATGGATGCGTGGCAAGAACAGGTAAAATGCTCTCGCGTATAAATTTAAAAACTCCGGGATCGCGGAACATTTCGGTTACATTTACTGTAAGCTCTTCTATTACATGTGTTACATAACCGTCTTCGCTCTTAATGCGATAAAATAATTCTGCAAAACTTGGTAAACGGTCAATAGTTAATATGCGGTTTATTCTTCTTTTTAATGAAGCACGTGCATAATTTGTAAAATCGTATCCATAATCTTCAATTAATTTAGTAACTAATAAATCAATCTCATCATCTTTTATTAAACTAAAGTCCACGCGTATTAAAGTTTAGTTACTATCATTAATAATAATGCCAACATAATTGTTGCTAAACTTCATATAACCAAACCCTGAGCAAAGAAGTAAGCTGATCAACATCTACCGGCTTTGTTATGTAATCTGATGCACCAGCGTTAATACATTTTTCCCTGTCTTCTGTCATAGCTTTAGCAGTTACCGCAATTACCGGCAGTTTTTTGTATTTTTTGTTTTTACGGATATGTTTTAATGATTCATATCCATCCATTTCCGGCATCATCATATCCATTAAAACAACATCTATTTCATGATCTTCCAATTGCTTCAATGCATCTTTACCATCAATTGCAGAAACTACATTCATTCCATAATTTTCCAACGATCTTGTTAAAGAAAAAATATTACGCACATCATCATCTGCCACTAAAACAGTTTTATTTCTCAGCACTTCAGTCAAATCACCCATTCTTTTATATCGCGGTACTTTATTTTCTTTTTTATTTTCTTCAACAAGATGTAAGAATAAAAAAACTTCATCAAGAATGCGCTGATAAGAATGTGCTGTTTTTACAACTATCGAATCTGCATGTTGCTTCATGCGCATTTCTTCGGCATGCGATAAATTCTTGCCTGTAAAAACAATAAGTGGAATATTTTCCAACGCTGGAATCTTTTTTATTTTTTCAAGCGTTTGGTTTAATTGCTGTGTTTGAAAACCTGTATCTAAAATAACGCAATCAACATTTTTATTGTTAAGCGCCTGCACACTGTCTTCAACAGAATCTTTTATTTCTGAAACTATATTATTTGTTTCTAAGAAAAAGGCAAGTGCCTTTGCATGCTTTATATTTTCTTCCACAATAAAAACTTTTTGCGGATCACGGCTTAAAGCATCTTCTATCTTCTTAAAAACTTCACTCATTTTTTCAAATGCAACAGGCTTATTAATAAAATCAACTGCGCCGAGTGAAAGACTTTTGCTTCTAACTTCATGAGAAGACATTATATGCACCGGAATTGTGCGTGTTGAAATATTTGATTTAAGATCTGCCATTACATCCCAACCGCTTTTTACGGGCAATTGAACATCGAGCAATATACCTGAAGGATGATATTTTGCAGCAAGTTCTACACCTTCATCGCCTCTTACTGCAACAAGTGCTTTATAATTATTCTTTCGTGTAAATTCGATTAATGATTTTGCAAAAGCAATATCATCTTCAATTATCAATATCACTTTATCATCTTTCTCTATAGTATTTCTGTCGTCAGGTATTGATGCTGGCACAACATCAGAAATATATTCACGGTTTGGCGTATCAATTATAACTTCAGGTAAATTAAAAAATTCTGTAGTTTTTTGTTGTGGCTGATAAGATATATTTTTATTTAATGGCAGTACAAGTATAAATTCACTACCTTTTCCTTCCTCACTTTTCAAGCTTATTTCACCGCCCAAAAATTTTGTCAATTGCCTGCTTATTGATAAGCCAAGACCTGTGCCGCCAAATTCTCTTCGTGTAGAACCATCAGCCTGCTGAAAGGCTTCAAAAATTGTTTGTTGCTTATCTTCTGGAATGCCTATACCTGTATCTGTAACTGAAAAAGACATGATGTTGTTATCGCTTTTTACATCAAGTATAACAGAACCATGTTTTGTAAATTTTAATGCATTGGAAATAAGATTACGCAAAATTTGTTCAAGCCTTAAACGATCTGTTTCCAGTTTTTTGGCAATGCCTTCCTGCACATTTATATTGAAAGAAATATTTTTATCTTTTGCCATTGGCTCAAACATAGAATTAACCTCGTTTAGTAATTCCTGAATATCAAACTCAGTTAATTCAAACTGCATTTTGCCCGCTTCAATCTTCGACAGATCAAGTATCTCATTTATTAAAGTAAGTAACCCTTTACCTGAATTTTGAATTACATTGGCGTATTCTACCTGATCGCTGTTTAAACTGTTATTAGCATTCTCTGCAAGCAATCTTGATAAAAGCAAAATTGAATTAAGCGGTGTTCTTAATTCATGCGACATGTTTGCAAGAAACTCTGATTTATATTTTGTACTTAGTTCAAGCTCTTTCGCTTTTTCCTGCACCTGAATATTACGCTCCGTTATCATTTCGTTCTTTTCTTCCAAAAGTCTGCTGCGTTCTTCTAATTCCTGGTTTGCTTCTTGCAATTCTTCCTGCTGCACTTTTAATTCTTCTTCAGAAGCCTGTAATTTTTCTGTTTGTGTTTCAAGCTCTGTATTTATATTTTCCAGTTCAGAATGTTGCGCCTGTAATTCTTCAGATTGTGATTGGGTTTCTTCCAGCAATTCCTGCAACCGCTGGTGATCGCGTGCGCTTTTAATTGCCATTCCAACGTTATGCGAAATCTCTTTTAAAAAAACTTGTACAATAGCATTAATATCATTTATAAAACCAACTTCAATTACGGCTTTTAATTTTTCTTCGAATAAAACAGGCACCGCTAAAATTGTTTTTGGTTTTATACTTCCTGCAGAATAATTTATAAGAAGATCAGTTTCTTTTACATCATTAATTAAAATTTCTTTTTCTGATGCGGCACATTGCCCGGCAATATTTTCTCCAAAACTTAACTCTCTTTTTATATTCCTGTTTAAAGCAATTCCTGCAGAAAGTTTTAATTCGTTTTCTCCATACGTCAAATAAATTGCACCTATTGGCGCTTTTATATAAGCTGTAATAAATTCAATTATGTTATGCGTTAATACATCAGCATTTTTCTCTCCAATCATCTTATCATTTAAACCTGCAATACCAGTTTGCAGCCATTCGTTATTAGATAAATTTTCAAAAGAATAATTCAGCGATTCTGCCATTTTATTTAGCGAAACTGAAATAACACCTAAAGTATCTTTACCTTCTTCATCTACCCTTGTTTTATAATCGCCTGAAGAAATTCTTTCTGCAATTGTTTTAATAATGCTTATGCGCTGTGATGTTTCTTCGTCTTTAACTTCCAATTGTTTTTGCAGCAACGCAAGTTTTTCAAAATCTTTATTTACTCTAAAGAAAGAAATGATTGTAACAATGATTGCTAAAATTGCAGCGATTATAATAAGCTTTGGCGTTGTTTCTGTATATTGATTCAACGTTTGTGTGCGCGAAACAAGTAATGCCTGTTCACGATTTTCCATATCGTTTACAATTTCCCGCGCCTGATCCATATAAATTTTTCCCTGTTGTAAACTTTCAATTGGTATTGCTTGTCCATTTCTTTTTTTATCAATTGAAGTCTGCAAATGACTTAACCTTGTTGAAATAATATTTTTCAAATAGTCAAGATCTTTTTGCTGACCAGGATTATCAGAAGTAAGAGATTTTATTTGATCAATAATATTATCGTCTTTATTAAAAGCGCCATTATATAATTGGAGGAATTTTTCATCGCCGGTTAGCAAAAAACCACGCTGGCTGGTTTCTGCATCTTTTAAAACAGAAATAGTATTTTCCAGTTTATTAATTACAGTATTTGTATGGTTAACCCAAAACTGACTGTTTATTAAATCATGAATGCTTTTATACGATGCAACAGAACTTACAATTAATAACAAAAGTGAAATAAGATAACCAATAACCAGATTTCTTTTGAATGAAGAATTCATTTGTTTACTTTTTATTTTTAATTGCCAGCATTTTTTGTTTGTGCATTAAGTTGCTTAACAGGTAAGATAATTATAAAAGTGCTGCCTTCATTTTCTTTACTTTTTGCAGTAACTATTCCGTTGTGGTTATCTATAATTTTTTTTGTGATGCTTAAACCAATTCCCGTTCCATTATATTCAGCTTTTCCATGTAATCTTTGAAACATACTGAATATTTTATCAAGATAAATTTCATCAAAACCAATTCCATTATCGCTTATTGTTATCCGGCAATAAGCGCCGTTAGCAGACAACTTGCTGTCTGCTGATTTTTTCTGAATCAATTCGCCGGAAATTTTTATAACAGGCTGCACATCTTTCTTTGAAAATTTTAAAGCATTACTTATTATGTTTTGAAATACTTGTGTAAACTGTTGTGGCACCACTTCAATTGCAGGCAAATTATTAATCTGAAATATTGCATTTTTTTCAAGAATTGAAACTTCAAAATCGGTTAGGGTTTGGTTAAGTATTTCTGTAAGATCAGTAAAAACAAATTTCGGATCGATAGAAATTCTTGAGTAATTCAGCAAGTCGTTTATTAATGTACGCATTCTTTCAGATGAAGTAATTATTTTATGCATGTATTCTTCAGCTTCAGGCGTTTTTTGTAAAAAACGATCTTCTACTATGCGGGTAAAAGTTATAATTTTTCTTAAAGGTTCCTGCAAATCATGTGATGCAATAAAAGCGTATTGCTGCAGTTCTGCATTGCTGGCTTCAAGATGATTATTTGCCTGTTTTAAGTCAGCAGTGCGTTCTTCTACTTTTTGTTCAAGATTGTTTTTAATATCGTTAAGCTCTTTTGTTTGTTTATAAAGATTTGAAAAAGTTTTTATTTTTAACAGTAACAAATCAGCATCAAAAGGCTTGGTTACAAAATCTACTCCACCAGAAGTATAACCTTTTGTAATAAAACGCTTATCAATATTTACTGCAGATAAAAATATGATTGGAATATCTTTTGACTTGCTGTAACCGGTAATAATTTCAGCCACTTCATAACCATCCATACCCGGCATTTGTACATCTAAAATAATAAGTTCATATTCATTTCTTAAAATTTTCTTTAAAGCATCTTCGCCGGAAGAAGCTGTATCTGCATCATAAAGATTTACTTGCAGTAATGTTTTTAAAGAAAATAAATTTTCCTGCTTATCATCAACAATAAGTATCATAAATGAGCTGTAAAATTTTAAGATGATGGTTAACGCAACTGCTGAACTAACAAACTATAAATGTGCTGGTATTATTACTTAAAAACTGCAATGTTTTTATAAGGTTAGTGTGTACATTTCCAGCAATAGAAGAAAGAATATCTTTAAGCTCATTCATATTAGTGGGCTTAGTTATAAAACATATAGCGCCTTTTTGCATGGTTTCTTCTATATCTTTAGATTGAGAAGAAGTAGTGTACATAATAACAGGAATTTTATGAAGCTTTTCATCACTTTTAATTTCTGTTAGGCATTCTTTACCACCCATGCGTGGCATGTTAAGATCTAAAAAAATAATATCAGGCAACTTTGCTTCTTCGCTTTTTAAAATTTTAAGCGCCTGCTGCCCGTCTTTTGCCGAATTAAAATTAATAGATGGATTAACTTCTTCTAATACTTCCTTAAATAAAGAAGTATCATCTGTATCGTCATCTACTAGCAAAAAGCTTAATGTTTTTGTCATTTTGTTCTAAAATTTTTATTTAAAAGATAACAGGTAAATATTTTATTGCAAAATCAAAAATACTAATCCAAACCACATAGTTATATACTTTAATAATTGTTGAGAAACTTTTACAAAATTTTCAACATAATAAAAAATTATAAGGTTAAATTATAAGTCAAAAAGCAATTATTAGATTATGGCTAAAATTTATACTGTTTGAATATCAACGGCTACATTGATTATACAAATTTAAAACCAATTGTTTTAATTAGTGATATTGAAAAATTTGCACAAAAGCAACTCAATACAGCTTTACTACTGTATGTATTCTACAACTAATGATTCGCGTTGCTATAAAATTTAAATCCAGTACTACAAATGTTGCAACAACAAAGCCGTTACCTTAATGCGTAAACATTTTTCAAAAGAGATTGACGTAAAGCTTCCAGTGGCATTTGCACTTATAAATTTGCCAAACAATCAATTGAAGCAGGTGCAACAAGATTAGGTTGCGGCGATAGTATAAACGTTGTAAAAGATTTATCCTGACATCAATTTATGCGGTTTAAAAACTCTGGTGTTTAAATATTTAAGTGACTTATAAAAAAACTCGTTGTTGTTTTTAGTTTTAAGTATTTCTATTAACTTGCCAGCATGATACTTCGTATTACAGCAGTTGTAATGTTGTTCTTTGTTTTTGTAAATACTAATGCTGCAGATACTATTATTGTTCACAAAGATCCGCGCATCGATGCATTAACAGCAAAGCAAATAGCTATTAATAAAGTTACTGCGCGTATGAACAGTAATGGATTATTTAAAGGTTTCCGTTTACAGGTTTTAAATACGCGCAGCAGAGAAGAAGCATTCAATACCAAAACATTGTTACTTGAAAATTTTCCTGAACAAAAAGCTTATATTTTATATCAATCACCTTACTTTAAAGTACGCGTTGGAAATTTTGTCAACCGGAACGATGCTGAAAATTTTAGTAAACAAATAAGCAGTTTTTTAACGCAGCCTGCATATATAGTAGATGATGTAATTGATTATATTCCTAAACCAGAAGAGTTTCAATAACCATGTTGCAGAAAATTAAAACGCTTGCAAAGCAGAACGCAACCTTACTAAGTGAGATACGGCATCATTTACATGCACATCCCGAATTAAGTTTTAAAGAATTTGAAACCAGCCGTTATATAGCTGGTAAATTATCGGAAT
>CAXSDU010000040.1:0-29979 GCA_964236165.1 uncultured Parafilimonas sp.
CCATCTTCTGCATTATTGGAAGTTTTAGATCCTGAGCAAAATCATACTTTTTATGATAACTATCTTGAGCTTGAATATGATTTAAGCAAAGTGCTTTTTATCGCGACAGCAAATAATATTCAAAATATACAACCTGCATTACGCGATCGCTTGGAAATAATTGATTTAAGTGGTTATGCAGTTGAAGAAAAAATTCAGATTGCTATTCGCCACCTTGTTCCAAAACAAAAAGAAGCACATGGGCTTGATAAGTTTAAATTAAAAATTAGTGATAAGGTTTTACAAAAAATTATTGAGCATTATACACGTGAAAGCGGTGTGCGTGAATTAGACAGGCAACTTGCTTCAATCATGCGATATAAAGCAAAAGAATATTCAATGCGCAATAAAATTGCACCAACTATTTCTTTGCAGGATGTTGAAAAAATTTTAGGTACACAGAAATACAGTAATGAAATTTATAAAACAGCAAATATTGCCGGCGTTGCTGTAGGGCTTGCATGGACTTATGTTGGTGGTGATATTTTATTTATTGAAACGATTTTAAGTGAAGGCAAAGGCGAACTAAAACTCACAGGCAATCTTGGTAATGTAATGAAGGAAAGTGCATCAACGGCTTTAAGTTATCTGCAGGCAAATGCAAAAAAATATGGTGTTGATGCTGGAGTTTTCAGCAAAAAAAATATTCACATACATGTGCCGGAAGGAGCAGTACCAAAAGACGGACCGAGTGCAGGCGTTACTATGTTAAGTTCACTTACATCAGCATTTACCGGTAAAAAAATTAAGCCTTACTTAGCAATGACCGGTGAAATTACTTTGCGTGGACAAGTGTTACCTGTTGGCGGAATTAAAGAAAAAGTATTAGCTGCAAAACGTTCAGGATTAAAAGAAATAATGATGTGCTATCTAAACGAAAAAGATGTTAAAGAAATTGACGGTAGTTTTATTAAAGGCATAAACTTTCATTACGTAAAAAATATGCAGCAGGTTGTTGATTTTGCGCTTGATTATTAAAAATATTTCAGTTATAATAAAAAGAAAAGAGAATGATTACTCACTCCCTTTTCTTTTTATGAGGCTTATATTAGCCTAAAGCTACTCGTTTAAATTCAGTCACCTTTAGATTTTTATCAATACTTTTTAAATAATCTTCAACACTTTTACTGCCATCTTTTACAAAAGCCTGTGCTAATAATGTTTGTTCTTTAAAAAATGAATTCAGTTTTCCCTGTGCAATCTTGCCAAGCATTTCATCTGGTTTGCCTGCCATTTTCGGGTCTTGTTTCATTTGATCAATCGCAATACTTCTTTCACGTTCTATAGTTTCTGCAGGTACTGAGGCTGCATCAACGGCAACAGGATTCATTGCTGCAATCTGCATTGCAATATCTTTACCTGCTTCAGATTCTTCTTTATTTAAACCAACTAAAACACCCATCCTGTTTGCACCATGAATATATGAAGCAACATACGGTGCATTAATTCTTTCAAGTTTTGTAATGCCAATTTTTTCACCAATTGAAGCAAGTTTATCATTCACCAAATCTGAAACTTTCGCATCATTTACTTTTGCTTCATTTAATTCATCAATATTTTTTACGTTATTGGTTATTGCTGCATCGGCAATGCTTTGTGCAAAAGCAACAAAATCTGTATTTTTTGAAACAAAATCTGTTTCGCAACTAACGCAAACAATAATACCAGATCTATGATCGCCTGTTGTTTTTGCAAGCACAACGCCTTCTTTCGCTTCACGATCACTACGTTTTGCCGCCACTTTTTGTCCTTGTTTTCTAAGCCAGTCAATAGCCGCTTCAAAATCACCATTCGTTTCTGTTAATGCTTTACGGCAATCCATCATACCGGCACCTGTTGCCTGGCGTAGTTTATTAATTTCTGCTGCTGATATAGTTGCTGTGCTCATATAATTATTCTTTTTTCTTGTAATGATATTTTGAAAAAGGGTGCAAACAGCAGCCTTTTATATTATAATTTAAATTAAGACTGTAGTTATCTCGGTCCCCCGCCACCGCCACCTGCAGGTCTGCGATTTGGTATACGGCGCTTGGTTACGCCACCGCGAACTTTTCCGCCATCGCCGCCCCCCTGACCTTGACCGCCACCACCGCCACGCCTGCGTCCACCTTCAGATTCTGCTTCTGCCTGTAAACGTGCTGCTCTTTTTTCTGCTTCATTATCTGTTTCATCAGACGGAAGAGTTGTTTCGTCATCTTTTGCAGCCTGTCTTTCAGCCAAGCCTTCAGCAATTACAGCAGTAATATAATTTGTAATGATGGCAATAGATTTTGTAGCATCATCATTTGCAGGAATAGCAAAATCAACCTTATTGGGATCGCTATTGGTATCAACCATTCCAAATGTTGTAATACCCAAACGTTTAGCTTCTGCAAGCGCAATGTGCTCGTGACTTATATCAATCAAAAACAATGCTGCTGGCAAACGACCAAGTTGTGCAATACCACCAAGCACTTTTTCCATTTTGTCTTTATCACGGCTTAGTGTTAAACGCTCTTTTTTGGTAAGACTTTCAGCGCTGCCATCACTCAACATCTTTTCAATACTCTGCATTTTTTTTACGCTCTTGCGCACCGTATTAAAATTAGTAAGCATTCCGCCTAACCAACGCTCTGTTGCAAAAGGCATATTTACACGGCGTGCACATTCGTTTACAATTTCCTTAGCTTGTTTTTTAGTTGCTACAAACATTATTTTCTTGCCGCTTTTTGCTATTTGTTTTAAAGCTGCAGAAGCTTCCTGAAGAGCATCTACTGTTTTATTAAGATCGATAATATGAATGCCTTTTTTTTCTGCAAAAATGTAAGGCAACATTTTTGGATTCCACTTCTTACGCAGGTGACCAAAATGTACGCCTGCATCGAGTAATTGCTGTTGTAATGAAGTGCTGTTTTCCATTTTATTATTTGAGATTTTTAATTCTATAAATTTTTTTCATAGTTCATAATTAATGCTATGAACTAATAACCATATGCCATGAACATTATTTATTAACGTTTAGAGAACTGGAAGCTGCGGCGTGCTTTTTTATGACCGAATTTTTTACGTTCAACTCCGCGCGGATCACGCTTTAAAAAACCTGCAGCTTTTAGAGCCGGGCGATACTCAGGATTGATTTCAAGTAACACACGGGCAATACCCAATTTTGCTGCTTCTGCCTGACCTTTTACGCCGCCACCTGTTGCATTTATTACAATATCAAACTTATCTAACGATTCGATCGTTTTCAACGGAGACTCAACCTGGTTTTGCAGGTATTCAAGCGAAAAATATTTTTTGTAATCTTTATTGTTTACAGTTATGTTACCGCTGCCTTTATTTATAAAAACACGGGTTACAGCTTCTTTACGGCGACCAACTGCATTTTTTTGTTTTTCCATTTATGCGGAATTATAAATTTAGAATTTTAGTTCTTTAGGTTGTTGCGCTTTATGCGGATGCTGATCATTTGTATATACAAATAATTTTTTAAACATTTTTCTGCCGAGACGATTTTTAGGCAGCATACCTTTAATAGCACGTTCTACTATTACTTCAGGTCTGCGTTTTATTAAATCTCTTGCAGATTCTTCTTTTAAACCTCCGGGATAACCGCTGAAATTCTGATACAGTTTTTCATCCATTTTGTTACCGGTAAATTTTACTTTATCTGCGTTGGTAACAATTACATAATCGCCACAATCTACGTGCGGTGTGTAATATGCTTTGTTCTTGCCGCGCAATACAGCAGCAATTCTTGAACACATGCGCCCAACGGTTTGATTGGTGCCATCAACAACGTACCAGTTACGTTGTACGGTAGCCTCGTTCGCATGTTTTGTTGTGAAATGTAAGTTGCTCATTTTTATTTTTGTTTAAAAGCCCGCCATCCCGGGTATAATTTTTTGGAGCGCAAAGATGTAGGTTTAGAATAGAATAAACAATTAATCAGAAGATTATTTCTATTGAACCTTTACAAGTAGCTGATTTTTAATAAAATTTTTGCTGATAAATTTTATTGTAGAGAATTTTAGAACGAAAGTTTTATAAATCGCCTAATTGAGGTCTGAACAAAATCTCTTCTACGCAAGCTTGCGGTGAAAGCATTGAAGCCGCATAAACCATTGTTGAAATATCATTCGGTTGCATAACCCTTTCTGGCTTTACGTCGGTATCGCTCCAACTATCAGTGTACACAGCACCGGGAATTATTGCCGTAACCTTTATATTATATGTTTTCAACTCCTCTCTTAAATTTTTTGTTAATCCAAGCAATGCCCATTTACTTAAACTATAACTGCCACCATTTGTATAGGCTTCAACAGAAGCTGTTGAACACATATTAAATATATGTCCGCTTTTTACTTCCATCATTTTTGGTAATAAAATTTTTGTAAGATGATATGCGCTGTATAAATTGCTTTCCATCATTTTTTCAATCGTACCTTCTTTTTCTTCATGAATACTGCCTGGCAAAAAACTACCTGCATTATTAACTAAAATGGCAGGAACTCCAAACATCAAACAATATTTACCAAACTCAATTACATTTTCTTTTTTACTTAGATCAATTGTCATCATTTCAACCTGGCAATTAGAATTTTTCTGTAATAATTCCTGTTTAGTTGCAAACAATTGTTCTTCATTTCTTGCACATATAATTAAGTGATGACCTGTTTCTGCATATTTTTCTGCAATAGATTTTCCCAATCCTTTTGATGCGCCTGTTATTACAACATTCATTGATTTTATTTTTTGATAGTAGCTTGCAATCTTTGCAAAGCTAAAATGTTAAGCTGCAACAATTATGCAATACAAACATTTATTTTTCGATCTTGATCATACAATTTGGGATTTTGAAACCAACGCAAAAGAAACGCTTCAACATCTTTGCATTATAAATAATCTTGAAGCACGAGGTATAAATGATTTTGAATATTTCTTTAAGCAATATTGTTTTCATAACGATCAATTGTGGAAACGTTATACTGCCGGAACTATAAAGCAAGAAGAATTACGCTGGAAGCGTATGTGGCTTTCTTTGCTTGATTTTAAAATTGCAGACGAAACATTATCAAAATTATTAGCCGTTCAATTTTTAGAGCAATTGCCTTACCGTAAAAATTTATTTCCATATACAATTGAGATTTTAGAATATCTCACTAACAAAAAATATTTGTTGCATTTAATTACAAACGGTTTTGAAAGCATTCAATACAATAAATTATCAAACAGTAATCTTACAAATTATTTTAAAGAGATAATTACATCTGAAAGAGCCAACAGCTTAAAACCAAACAAAGAAATTTTTGAATTTGCATTGAAAGTAACCGGCGCAAACCTTAATGAAAGTATAATGATTGGAGATAATATTGATGCAGATATTAAAGGTGCTATGAATGCCGGTTTAGATACTGTTTTTGTAAATCATTTACATGTTGAAACAGATACTAAACCAACATATATAATTAATCATTTAAAAGAATTGGAAGAAATTTTTTAAAATCTTTATGTCAGAAGATCTCAACATTATTCAGGGCACAAAAGAAGAACAATATCAGGCTTATTGCCGCAGATTAAAGCTTTGCTGGAAGGCGAAACAGATCTTATTGCAAAGCTTGCGAATGTTTGCGCCGCTTTAAAAGAACAATTCAACTGGCTTTGGATTGGATTTTATATTGTAAAAAATAATGAGCTTGTTGTTGCTCCGTTTCAGGGACCGGTTGCCTGTACAAGAATTAAAAAAGGAAAAGGTGTTTGTGGTACAAGCTGGGCAGAAAGAAAAACAATTATTGTTGAAGATGTTGAAAAATTTCCTGGTCACATTGCATGCAGCAGTTTATCAAAATCAGAAATTGTAATTCCTGTTTTTAGAAATGAAGAAGTAATTGGCGTGTTTGATGCAGATAGCGCATCATTAAATAATTTTGATACACTTGACGAAAAATATCTTACAGAAATTATTAAGTGTATTGATTTTAATTAAATGAAGCCAGCACGGTAATTCCGCATTTAACCATTTGTCCTAACTGTACTTCAATTTTAATATTTGTAGGAAGTAAAACATCTACACGACTGCCAAATTTTATAAAGCCAAATTCTTCACCCTGCTCAAGTTTTTTACCGGGCACAGCATAATTGCATATACGTTTTGCCATTGCGCCGGCAATTTGTTTCACTAAAATCAAACCATTAGAATTTTCTAAAACAATACTATGTCTTTCATTTAAGGTTGATGATTTTGGATGCCATGCAACAAGATATTTTCCTTTATAATAATTATTGAAAACAACAGTGCCACTAACAGGCGCACGATTTAAATGCACATTTACAGGGCTCATAAAAATACTTAACTGAATGCGCTTGTCGTTAAAAAATTCGTTGTCTGTAACTTCTTCAATCACTACAACTTTACCATCTGCAGGAGCAATAATTTTATTTTCAGAAAAAGTTAAGCTGCGTTTTGGTATGCGAAAAAACAAAACAATAAAAATCAGCAATAGAAAACTTGCCATTAAAATTATTAATGCTAACCATCGCCACGGTCCATTAAAAAAATAAAAAGAAAGTATATTGATTATTACAAAAGATAATGTGCTTACTGCAATAATTTTATATCCCTCGCGATGAATGGTCATAACTAAAATTAACTGCAAATATAATTAACCTTACTTGTGATAACAGTGATATTGATATGTATAAAATCACCACATAAAATAAATAGTATCATTTTAAATTCAGGCAGCAATAATTATAAGCTGCTATGTATTTTATTCGCAATCAAAAAACAAAAGATACCTTTATTTTGTATTTCGCATAAATGAATAAAGCAATAAGAAAATTTATTTCTACATTTTTTTTGGTGACTTTTTTTCTTGCTTCCGGTGCAGGACAAATAATTCATGCTTTTTTCCATGATCATAATTATTCTATTCGCGCAGATAAAAATTCAAGTTCAATAATTTCATATCATAGTTTTTGTACTGCGTTGCAACTTACACTTCCGGAATTTTTTGAATCTTCTGTTTTATTTATTAATCATCTTAAAACTTCAATAAATTTTTTATTTGCTGATATTGAACCTGCGATACCGCAATTATTTTCTTTTAAAAATTCTGATCGCGCACCTCCATTTTTAGCATAGTGAATTTCAAGAACCAGAATTATTTTCTACGATTAAATTGAATCATTAGCTAAAAAGTTTTACATGAACTGTAAGCAAAACTTAAAGCCTGCCATTTATATATTTTTTTTGATGCTTTGCTTTTGTAATGCAAAATTATCTGTAGCACAGGTTACTGATAGCACAGCAAAAAGCGCGGCAGATTCTGCATTGCTTAAACAAATTCAGGAGCAAATGCAGCAGGCTCAACTGGAACAAACTGAACAACCTGCTGCTACACAAACACGCTCCAGCCTTTCTTTCAATCCCGATCTTGGTGTAATTGGAGATTTCCAGGGCGCTTACATTAGCAAAGGCGAAAAGAATTTTGATATGTATTTGAATGAAACAGAAATTTCTTTACAGGCAACAGTTGATCCTTATGCACGCGCAGATTTTTTTCTAACATTCGGCAGAGATCCTGTAACAGGAAAATATGGAGCTGCTGTAGAAGAAGGATATTTAACCACACTTTCATTGCCTGCAAAATTGCAGTTGAAAGCGGGGAAATTTCGCGAAGCTGTGGGCAGAATAAATCCAACGCATCCGCATGCATTACCATTTATTGATTTACCAAACGCGTATGTAAATTTATTTGGTGAAGAAGGTTTAAATGATGAAGGTGTTTCATTAAGCTGGCTCATTCCAAACAAAGCATTCTACCAGGAACTGATTGTGCAAACTACATCTGGCTTTTCTGAATCGCCGGCATTTGCACGCAGCCAGGGAAATCATCTTGTTTATCTTGGGCACTTAAAAAACTTTTTTACATTAACAGATAACGCAACATTAGAATTAGGCTTAACCGGAATTTCAGGACCGAACGATTCATCACGCACAACAAGTATTGCAACCGGCGATCTTACTTATAAGTACAAACCTGTTCAGTTAAATACTGAGCATTCATTAACATGGCAAAGTGAATTTTATTACAGTCATAATAATCAAACAGAAAATAATGCTGTAAATGCAATTGGTTTGTATTCATTCATTCAATACCAATTAGCAAAAAGAACATTTGTTACAGGAAGATATGATTACGGACAAAAGCCTTATAATAATTTTATAAAAGAACAGGCATATTCATTAACCTTTGGCTGGTATGCAACGGAATTTTCAAAAATGGAAGTGGAAGCAAAAACAACAGACGATAATATTAATTCAAGATTTTACCAGGCATGGTTTAGATGGATATTTGTAATTGGTGCTCATGGCGCACATCAATATTAATTTTACAATTTATAATTTGAAAAATTTGAAAATAATTTTATGAAAAGAATTTCAATCTTAACAGCACTTGCAGTTATTTTATTTTTTAATGCGAATGCAAAAACAATTAAAGTAGTTACAACGCTTACAGATTTAAAAAGCATCACTGAATTAATTGGTGGCGATAAAGTTTCCGTATCATCCATAGCAACAGGTTATCAGAACCCACATTTTGTTGATCCAAAACCAAGTTATATTATTAGCTTATCCAATGCTGATATGTATGTAACTATCGGGCTTGATCTTGAAACAGGTTGGTCACCGCAACTATTGGCAAGCTCAAGAAATACAAAAATTCAAAAAGGTTCTGCGGGTTATGTAGATGCATCTGACGGTATAAGTTTATTTCAGGTTCCTACTGCGGCAAACAGGGCAGAGGGTGATATACATATTTTTGGTAATCCACATTACTGGCTCGATCCTTTAAATGGAAAAGTAATTGCCAGAAATATTGCAAACGGATTGGAAAAAGTTGATCCGGCAGATAAAAAAGTTTTTGAAGATAACCTTAAAACTTTTTATAAAAATATAGATGATAAATTAAAAGATTGGGAGATAAAGATGGCACCATATAAAGGAGCAAAAATTATTGCTTACCATAACGAATGGGTTTATTTTGAAAAGCGTTTTGGTTTGCAAATTGTAGATTTTATGGAACCCAAACCGGGCATTCCGCCAACGCCATCTCAATTGGTTAAAGTAATTAATGAAGTAAAATCAAATAATATTAAAGCGATCATTTCATCACCATATTTTTCAACTTCATCGTCTGATGTAGTAGCGAAACAAACTGGTGTAAAAGTTTTAACTATGGCAACATCAACCGGTGCTTTTCCAGCAGTAAAAAATTATTATGATGTGTTTGATTATGACATAAATCTTTTAGTATCGGCTCTTAAATAATAATCTTATTTAAAACAATCTTTAAAGCAGAGTAGCAAAAAAAAATAGTATTACTTAAAAAAATTGCAATGTTATGTTTGATATGTTCCAGTTGCCATTTATGGTTCAAGCTTTTTCAGCAGCATTAATTACAGGCGTTTTACTTTCTTATATGGGTGTGCATGTTGTGGGCAGAGGAATTGTTTTTGTTGATCTTGCGCTTGGGCAAATTTCTTCTTTAGGTGTTGCATTTGCGGCTTTTATTGGAGCAGGTCTTACATCTATTCCGCTGATATTTACATTGGTTGGCGCGTTGCTGATGTCGTTTATAAATATTCGCGATAAACGATTAAAACAAGAAGCGATCATTGGTATTTTATATGCATTTGCTTCATCGTTAACCGTGCTGCTGATTTCAAAAACGCCGCATGGAGATTCAGATATACAGGAAGTTTTATTCGGAAATATTTTATCTGTTGGATGGGAAGAGATAACAACTTTGGGAATAGTGTTTGGTGCAATTGCTTTAATGAATATTATTTTTTTTAAAAAGTTTTTTGCACTAACTGAATCATTTGAAAACGGCGAAAATCATCTTGTAGGTATTTTTAATATCTGGAATTTTCTTTTTTATATTTCGATAGGATTAGCAATAGTATTTGCTGTTAAAATAAATGGAGTGATTCCTGTTTTTTCTTATCTTATTATTCCTGCAGTATCTGCTGTTCTCATTTCAAAAAGAAAAACTACTGTAATTATAGTGGCAGTTATTATAAGTGTACTCGCTAGTTTTTTTGGATTGAATTTTTCCTTCCATTACGATTTTCCTGCAGGTTCATCTATTGTAACAATACTGGGAGTAATTTTTATTCTTGCTGCTTTATTTAATATTTTAAAAAGTGCAGGCAAGAAATCAAAAGCGGTTTAATTTTTAAAAACTAATATCAATTTTGCGTATCAGTAACTAAAGTATTTTCAAAATAAAAGATGGGGACTGTATAAAAAGGAATCGAACCTAAATCTCCCGGCGAGGGTATTTTGCTTAAAATATATACAGATCCCCAATTAGATTTGTGTGTTGTTCCATAAATATATGGACTTACTTTTAATCTTATCTACCCATAGTTTATTTTCCCATTTTTCTGCCCGTTGATTAAGAAGTGTATTTGATGACCTCAGCGCAAAATGTTTTAAATTTTTAAGTATCAGTTTTGAATCTGTAACAGTACCAGCATTACGAACGCATAATATCATCAACAAATCAAAAATTCTTATGCTTTTTGTATTTCTTTCAATTGCGTAATTTAGTAATTCAATAGCCTGTTCTTTTTTATTTTCTTTTATTAAATTAATTGCGTAACCTTCAATATTCCAGCTTACATTTCTGGTAGCGATATTTAAATTTTGCATTGATGTATTATTTGTTTCAAAAAATTCTTTCATATTATTAATGAATCTATCAAACTTTCCTTTTGAACTTATTGTTTTAAAATCAGGGGAAAATCCATGTTCATCTATAAAATGTATTTTTTTTGATTTTTTATTTATAAAGAATGCATTTTTCTTTTCAGTAGATATGAATTTATTTTTTCGCTTTCTTTTATAATTATTTTTAAAATAGATTTTAGAAACCCGTGATGAATTTCCCCACGCATATTTTGCAACACTTAAGTAAAACAATAATGTTGCAGTAAGAATAATAAAATCTTTTCTTCCTAATATATTTGGGCTTCCTTCGTAATTAAAATTGTCTGGTATTTTTCTTGAAATTAACCAAAGCATTACGCTTATTAAAGTACAGATAAGAAATAAAAGATTGAAGAAAAAAGATTGTACAATTCTTTCTGGTTGTGTATTTATTTGGGAAGAAATATAATTAAGTCTCAGTTCAATTAATAATATACTTGCAAGAAGTATAAATACTAAAAAATGATTGTACTTAGTTGCGCTTTTCCAATTGAGAATGTTACACAAATCTTCTGATTTTATTTTTGTATTATTCTGAATATCTTTATTTGTTGGTAAAGGCGCCAGCCAGAAAGGTGCTGGCAAAGAAAAATCCTGGTAGCGGTTAATTCTTAATTCTGGTGTTATCTTGTATAAACGTATTGCTTTTGAAACATAACTTAAAGCAGATGTTCTCATAATTAATAAATAGATCACCAATAAACAAAAAAGAAAACTGATTATTAATGGGCCGTTAGTTCCCACAGAAATAAATACAACTGCTTTAAAAGGAAATGGAATGTCATCAACTAAATTTTTGTAAGTTGAATCAATAGTAAATTTTGATGCACTTTGTAACTTAATTTTTTCACTGGTTAACCTGTCGTTTATACGTTCAATACTGTCTTTGTTTTTTAGGATAAAAGCATTTCTTACAGTGTTTATTGAATCTTGAAATATCTCGCGTAATTCTTCATATTTATCAATTGAGTCTCTATATTTATCCAGAGAATCCTTACTCGTTCTTGTCTTCCCCAATAAAAAATTTAGTTTGTCAGTAGCAGAAACAAGTTGAGAGTTTAATGGTCTTAGTTCTCTTAAAGTGTCTAATTGAAATGATTTAAGATTGTTATTGATTTTTTGAATTGTATCAATAGATTTCTGCACAAACTTTTGATGATCTTTTTTACTGTTTAAATATCCTGAATAGCTTGATTCGATAACAAACAACCAATTGAAAATAAGCAGCAAAAAAACGATGGCTGCTATTTTGTTTGTGCTAATAATTAGTTGTGTATATTTTTCAAAATACTTATCTGCAATTTGTTGGGATGTTAGCACCGGTTTTTAAAAATTGATTTTTGTAATTTATTCTTCAATTTTATAGAAAACTGTTTATACAAAAAAAATAAACTTAAAATTATAGTTGCAAGAAGATAAATAACAGCTGCAATTTGATAAAAAAGCTTTCCTGTTTTTACAGGAAAGCTTAGTTGAATTTAGTGAATTAACGTTATATATTATTTAAACGAAATTTAGTTTACAATTATTTTCTCTGTTTGTAATTGAGTGCCTGCAGAAATTTTAAGAAAATAAATACCTTTTGCAAATTGTTGCAAAGAAATTTTTTCTGTTGAACCTTTTTCAATTGAATTGAGTGTTTTGTTTAAAACAATTTTTCCTTGTTGGTTTGTAAGCGAAAGCGTACAATTTTTTATATCAATATTAAAAATAACATTGGTGTAAACATTTGCAGGGTTTGGTTGCACACTAATAATTTTTACAACTGCTGCAATGTTTGAAGTAATGCTGTTCTCTTTTTCTGTATCAGTTATCTTAAAATTAGCATTTGAAATATCAAAGAAAATATTATCGGCAGCGATTACTTTTATTCTTGCTTTTGAAGATATTTTCATTGGCAGTTTAACTATTTCTGTACCGTCATTAGGTGTATTTAATTTTAAGCTAATAGGAAAAGTATTGCCGCCATCGATCGAAAGTTTAATATTTACATTTTTACAATTTACAGGTGCAACATTTGTACTGGCTACTTTCCAGGTTATAGTTTGTTGAGAACCTTCTGTCCATGAAACATTTGTATTAGGATAAGTAATGGCGAAAGGTCCGGCATTTGCAGCTACAGTTACAATCATATCATCACTTTTTGTACTGCCACCATCCGGATGATTATCTCTTACCGTTACCCTAAAATTTAATGTACGGCCAACAGATGGCAAAACTTCCCATTTATTATAATTCGTTCCATCTAATACAGAATTTGTCGCAGGGAAATTTCTTTTATTAGATAATACAGGTGTGAGTGAACGAAATACAGGTCCTGTAGTTGCAGTTGAATCAGGAAACTTGTTAGATGTTCCATTATTTTGAAACACATCATATTGTTCCCAACAATAGGTTAGTGAATCAGAAGCATTGCCACTATTGCCGGTTGCAGTTAATGCAAAAGGTGTTGATCTTGGAATTGTATAATCTTTTCCTGCTTTTACAGTTGGAATAGTATTTTCTGTTGGTGTTATTACCGCACATGAAGCACCTCTTCCTGTTGTTATGTAAGCATCAATCTGCTGAATGCTTACAGCATGAAAATATGGATCGCTGTGCTGCTGAATATCCGTTGCATTAGTTGTACCTGCATAACCCATAATGGTAGAACCACTGCCTGGTTCCATTTGCGCAATAGTGCCTTCATAACTATAATCAAATGTATGATTAGCACCAAACTGGTGACCAATTTCATGATCCCAAAAATCAACTATAAAAGGATCTGTGGTAAGATCTGTTTTAAAACCGGTAGCACCAGAACCTTTAAGTGTGTTATTACAAACACAACCAATACAGCCTGCATCACCACCTGTTGCATAACCCATGAGCAAATGACCAACATCATAATTGCTGCTTCTTATATAACTATCTAATGTATTTTGCGCCTGCGTATTCCACGCACCGGAAAAATATCCTAAAGCACTGCTTTGAAACGGATCCGTCTTTCCATCTAAAAAAATTATCGTGTCTTCATTATCCACATAATTAAGATGCACACCAAAATCTGTTTCAAAAATTGCATTAGTTCTTAAAAGATCTGTAACCAAAACAGATAGCACACTTGCTTTTTTTTGCTGGTTTGTAATGTCAGTTCCTTTAAAACATAGTTTTGAAAATTCACCGCCGGTTGCTACTGCAAAGCGATATGTTCTTAAGTTGGCGTCTCCTGTTGTAAAAGGTTTTGCAATGCCTTGCACATTACTATTTAATATTTTTTCCAGTTTGCAATCGAATACCTGTTTTTCCTGCGCAATATTGCTTCTGTCAAAAACAATATATAGTTGATTTGATGATGAAACAGGATTAATATAAACCGTACTTTTTTCAGCGGAAATAATTATTGCATGAAAGCCGAGCGGTGTAAAATCGAAATGAATTACTGCAGAAGCATCTTCAATTCCCTGCCCGACATACGTTCTTATATCAGGATATTTTGCCTGTAGTTTAGATTGCATAACAGGTGATTCAGTTATGCGGAAATGTTCAATGCTTCCATCTGCTATAGGAACTGCAATTATAAAATTTGATTTTGCAATGGCAACATTTGCACGTAAAGGCGCTTGTTTTAATGCAAAGTCTAAAGCAAGTTCGCCAAGACTAAATAGTTTGTAAACAGAAGGCTTAAAAGAACCTGTAAACAGTTGTTTGTCTTTTATAAAGTTTGTAACCTGATCTGCTTTAACAGGTTTCCAAAAATTATTTTGAGCAAATAAAGTTGTATAAAAAACAGATAAAATAACAAGCAATAAATTTTTCTTCATAAGACATCATTTAATTAAATCAAAGATATATATTTTGAAAAACTTTGATGCTGTCTTTAATCGTAATCATCACCATTTTGATTACGAAAAACTTCAATCAATTCAATTGCCTGCATTGCTTCTTTTACATCGTGCACGCGCAAAATATTTGCACCATTTAATAAAGCAATTGTATTAAGCACTGTTGTGCCATTCAAAGATTCATCAACAGAAATATGTAATGTTTTGGAAATAGTACTTTTTCTTGAAAGACCTGCCAGTATTGGTTTATCAAGCATTTTAAAAACAGAAAGGTTCTTGAGTAATTGGAAATTATGCGTTGATGTTTTGCCAAAACCAAAACCAGGATCAATGATTACATCAGTAATATTATTAAGTCTGCATTTTTCTGTTGTATGAATAAAAAAATCAAGCAATTCTGTTACTACATTTTCATAAGCTGGATTTTCCTGCATACTTTCCGGTGTGCCTTTTATATGCATACAAACGTATGGCGTGTTAAGTTTGCCAACTGTTGAAAGCATATTTTCATCCATTGCTCCGCCGCTTATATCATTTACAATACATGCACCTGCAGCCACTGCATTTTTTGCAACAGCAGATTGATAAGTATCAATAGAAATATATGCTTTCGAAAAATTTTTAGTAATTGCTTCAATACTAGGCATTACCCTTTCCATTTCTTCCTGCACAGAAATACGTTTGCTGCGTGGTCGCGTACTTTGTCCGCCAACATCAAGAATAGTTGCACCATCAGCGAGCATTTTTTCAGCCTGCGTTAAAACGTCATCAACATTTTGCAATCGGCTTTTACTGTAAAAAGAATCCGGCGTTACATTAATAATGCCCATTACAACTGGTTTATCAATTATAAGTAACCTTCCATTACAATTAAGCGTAAACATTATTTGTTTGATTATTTTTGACGCGTTACAAATATAAGCTACGAGCTTTTAGCTATTAGTCGCAAACAACGTTTGAATAAAATCTTCAATGTGATAAAAACAAACACAGAAAAACAATTTGATAAAGTAATAGAAAATTGCAAAAAGATTTTTGTAAAAAAAACTATTGATTATGGAACGGCTTGGCGTGTGTTGCGTACTATTTCTGTTGTTGATCAGATATTTATTAAAGCATTGCGTATAAGAAATATTCAAAACCTGCAACAACAAAAAGTGAGCGATGATGTGAAAAGTGAATTTGCCGGAATTATTAATTATGCTTTAATTGGTTTAATTCAGCTTGAAATAAATAATGCTGAAGTAGAAGAGCTTTCTGTTGAAGGTGCGTCAAAACTTTATGATGCAGCAGTTTTACCCACAAAAGAAACAATGCTGAATAAGAATCATGATTATGGTGAAGCCTGGCGCGAAATGAGTCAGGAAAGTTTTGTTGATCTTATTTTAATGAAACTCTTACGCATTCGCCAGATATTAAATAATGACGGGCGCACATTAATAAGTGAAGGCATTGATGCAAATTACATTGACATAATAAACTATGCTGTGTTTGCATTAATATTAATTGATGAAGGAAAACATAAAGGTTGAAATTTAATGTTTGAAGTTTAGTGTTATGAATGCATATAAAAAAAATACATTGTTGATTGTACGCTGGTTTGTTGGTTTGCTGTTTATTTTCAGTGGATTGATCAAGGCGAATGATCCATTAGGATTAAGTTATAAAATGCAGGAATTTTTTGAAGCCTGGAACTGGTATTCACTGAACGATTACACATTAGCATTATCACTTGTAATGAATGTGTTTGAAGTGCTTGCCGGTGTTGCTGTAATTATTGGCTGGCGAATGAAATTATTTAGCTGGCTGTTATTATTGCTGATAATATTTTTTGCTTTTCTAACAGGTTATGCATTATTCTCAGGCAAAATAAAAACATGCGGTTGTTTTGGAGATTGTTTGCCATTAACGCCTGCGCAATCGTTTACAAAAGATCTTATTTTATTTGTTTTGATATTGATCTTATTCGTCAATAAAAATAAAATATATTCTTCTGTAAAATCTTCTGTTGCTGTAACATTTTTAATCGCGTGTATTGTACTCGCTGGTTTTTTGCAAGGTTATGTAATGAAGCATTTGCCATTGCTCGATTGCCTGCCGTATAAAAAAGGAAATAATATTTTAAAAGAAATGCAGCCGCCACCAAACGCGATACCAGACAGCGTTGTGATGATTTTTACATACAGGAAAAATGGGAAAATAATAGAGTATACAATGAACAATTTACCGGCTGATCTTGATTCGAGTTATGAATTTATTGACCGGAGTGACAAGGTTGTAAGAAAAGGAAATGCTACACCGCCGATAACGGATTTTGCATTATTTACGCTGGAAGGAAATGATACTACATCTGCTGTTTTAAATTCTACAGAGTATAGTGTGATGTTGTATGCAAAAGATTTTGAGGCTTTTCCGGAATGGAATAATGCTGCGTTTAGAAAGTTAGAGCACGAACTTGAACAGAGAAAAATTCATTTATTTATTATTACTGCGGATAAACAAAATGCAGCAACGTTGTTCAGCAATAAAAAAAATATAACAGCGCTTTTATGCGATGGAACAGTTATAAAAACAGCAGCAAGAGTTAACCCAACTTATTTTGTAATGAAAGGCGCTGATATAATTAATAAGTTCAGTTACATTGATCTTGATAAGAACTTTTCTTCAATAGAGAAACTGCCTTCATCAAACTAAAATAAAAAACCTACAGGATTTTTAAAACCTATAGGTCTAACTAAATTTTTTTTATAAGAATTTTATTATGGTTTCTTTTTAGGTTCTGCTGAACCTAATGGTTTGTTTCTAGCAAAGTCAACCAATATTGGTGCAGCAACAAAAATGGAAGAATATGTTCCTGTAATAACACCAATCAACATAGCAAATGCAAAACCGTGTGTAGCTTCACCACCGAAAATAAACAAAATAAGCAAAGTAAGAAACACAGTAAGCGATGTCATTACAGTTCTGCTTAAAGTTTGATTAATTGCTTTATTAATGATCTCTTCTTTTGTTGCACCTTTCATTATTTTAGAATCTTCACGAATTCTGTCATACACAATAATTGTGTCGTTCATAGAGAAACCAATTACGGTTAATACAGCTGCTATAAAATACTGATCGATTTCTAACGGGAAAGGAACCACTTTTCTTAAAAAGCTGAATACGGCTAACGTTACAAAAACATCATGCAATAATGAAACGATTGTTCCTAAAGAATATCGCCAATCTCTAAAACGTACAAAAATATAAAGACATATAAAGATTATTGCAACAATGGTTGCTGTTTTAGCTCCGGTCTTCAGATCATCAGAAATGGAAGGCTGCACAGTTTGTGAACCTACTTTATATTTTTTGTCAAACACCTGATATGATGTTCCTGCCGGTAAATATTTTTGTAAACCTTCATACAATTTTCTCTCAACAGCTGAATCAACATTTTGTCCTGTTTGATTTATAAGATATGAAGTTGTTATATCCAGTTGGTTAGCGTTTACTACAGTTTTAATAACAGGGTATTCGCCAAAGAAAGGTTTTAAAGTATTAGCAACATCTGTAGTATTATATGCTTCATCAAAAACAACAGTATAGCTTCGTCCACCCTTAAATTCAACACCTTCATCAAAACCATTTATTAAAGAGCCAACACCTAATATTAATACAATTACAGAAATTCCATAAGCAACTTTTCTGTATTCAATAAATTTAAAAGCAGCATGTTTAAATACTTTACGCGAAATACCTGTGAAGTATTCAAAATGCCTTTGCTTATTTGTATAAAAATCTGTTATCAACCTTGAAACAAGTATGCCGCAAAACAATGAAAGTGCAATACCCAGCATTTGCGTGGTTGCAAAGCCAAGTACAGGTCCTAATCCGAAAATAAATAAGATTGCTGCAGTTAAAAATGTTGTAACGTGTGCATCAATAACAGGGGCATAAGAACGTTTATAGCCATCGCTTACAGCAAGTGTATAACTCTTGCCTTTAGTAAGTTCTTCTTTTATTCTTTCAAAAATAATTACGTTGGTATCAACCGCCATACCAATAGTTAGTACCAAACCGGCGATGCCCGGTGCGGTTAACGTAAAACCAAGTGCGCTTAAAATACCAATTGTAAAAAGCAAATTTAATATCAATGCACTATTTGCAACCCAACCCGCAGTATTATAGTAAACAAGCATCAACACAAAAATTACTATAAATGAAATGATAAAAGACATGGAACCACCTTTTACTGCATCCTGACCGAGTGTTGGACCTACCTGTTGTTCAGCAACTATTCTTGCTGGTGCCGGTAATTTACCCGACTGAAGAATATTAGCGAGATCTTGTGCCGATTGAATAGTAAAGTTGCCACTGATTTGAGAGTTGCCGGTTGTAATAGCATTTAAAACATTTGGTGCACTATAAACAAAATTATCAAGAACAATAGCGATTGGTTTGTTCTTGTTATCAGTTGTCATTTTACCCCAAATGCGTGTGCCTTCTGCATCCATATCCATACTAATAGCAGGCGCGCCTCTTTCATCAAAATCCTGTCTTGCAGTACTAACATGTGAACCATCTAATTTTGCCTGGCCATTATCTAAAGTTTTTATTGCGTATAAAGCAAGAAGATTTCTATCCGTTAACTCTTTTTGTTCCGGTTTACCATATACAAATAAAAGATTTGCAGGGAACTTATTTTTTACAAAATCAAGATTAAAATAGGAATTGAGCAAGCCAGTATCGTTAGTAGAAACATATCCTAACTCAGGCGAGAAATGCGTTTTTCCATCCTGACCTTGTTGCGGTGGAACAAACTGTATAATACTTTGCAGAGGAGATTCTTTTTTTCTTATTTCAACTGAATCTACAACACCTTTTGTATTTGCAGTTGTTTTTGCCTGTGTGTTATTTTGAATATTATTAAAACCAGCAATAGCATTTGTATCTGCCTGATTGGTTGCTGCTGCTGTATTTGTTTTAGCAGTATCAGTAATTTGTTTGGCTGTATCTTTTGATAAAGTGTCTTTAGTTCCTTTTAAATAATCTGATAAAGCTTTTTGTGCAGCATTTACATTATCATCAACTTCTGAAAGATTGTAGACTTCAAAGAACTGCAAATTAGCTGTTGACTGAAGATACTTGCGCACTCTTTCCGGATCATTAACGCCGGCAAGTTCAATATTGATAATACCTTTTTTAGGATCTGGATTTATATTAGGCGATGATACACCAAACCTATCAATACGCGTAGTTAAAATGCGTACCGTATTTTGAAAAGCGTTGGCAGCCTGATCTCTTAAATAAGTTATAACTGCATCATCTGAAGATTCAGCTTTTATCACGCCATTGCTTCGCGTAATAAAATAAGGAGCAAACCTGGAACCACCACTCGCATTTTTAAATTCTGCAGTAAATAATGTAATTAAATCTGCACCACTGGTTGCTTTCTTCTGCACTGCAGCACTAAGCGCTTTATTAAAAACCGGGTCTTTAGTATAATTAGCAAGTGATTTTATTAAACCATCTAAACCAACTTCCATTGTTACGCTCATGCCACCCTGCAAATCCAAACCAAGCATAAGCTCTTTATCTTTTGCACTGCGGTAAGTTGTAAAATCAAACGGACCAATCTTAGAATCTTTTGTACTATCAAGCAGGCGTTGTAATCTTAACTTTTTAAAGTTTTCAAGTGAATCATTATAAGCATCCTGTAATTTTTTATTACCAGTATATTTTGTTTGTGCCGAAGGATAATTTCCTTTTACCCAAAGTGCGGCTTTATCTTTCATGTCAGATTCATAGCTGTGAACAATCCAGGTAAAAGATAATTGATATAAACAGATTAGTATAAGCGCAAAAGCAAAAAATCGTACCAACCCTTTCAGTTGCATATAATGAAAAATTTTAGAGAGCGGCAAAGATAATGGTTTGCAGCATATAGAGAGAGACAAAAAAACACTTTGAAAAAGGTAAAATTTAAAAAATATTTCATTTAATTAGACACATCAATCAGCAAAACATCATAATATAATGGAGCATTTGAAGGCACTACATTTTGAACACCTGTGCATCCATAAGCAAGCGAAGAGGGTATAACCATTTTTATGTGTCCACCCTTTTGTATAAAAGGTATAGCAATGCGCCAGCCTTCAATAAATTGATTGAGCGGAAGCGTTACCGGCGTAATAAAATGAGTAGTGTCAATAACCTGACCGCTTAAAAGACTGGTGGAATATGTTGCAGTAATTGCAGAATTTATATTAGCCTTTGAGCCAGAACCAGGATCAATTATCTGGTAATAAATACCATTACTATCAATTGAATAATTTATATTGTTTGCCGTACAATAGCTGGCAATTGAAGCAGCTTCAGAAGTAGGTGTTACAGGTGCACATCCACCATCATGCTGTTTTTTACAAGATGCAAAAATTAGAACTGCAATAAAAATCAGAAAAAAAGTTTTCATTAATTGTTAGCTTCTGTTTTATGTTCTTGCAAAGCAGCATCGTTTTTTTTATTTTTTATTTTTAATTCGTGGTATGCCTGTTCATTCATTTCCCATCTAAATTTTTTATAAAAAAAACCTGTAAATGCAACAATGCCGGCAATAGCAATAAAAATTATTGTGGGGCTGCTTTGTGAAAATGCAACCATATCTGCGCGTACGTACCAACCGGATTCAAGTAATAATAAAATTGCTGCGCCTAATGAAAGTCCAATAGGTAAACCAGGAAAAAATTGTTTCAAAATTGATTTTTCTTTAAAGCGATTCTCTTCCCAATATTTCAAAAATTCTTTTTCTTTTTTTGTCATGATGAGTACCTAAAAATTGCAGAACATTTGTAGGGAAACGTTTATTATGGTTTAATATTGCATTTAATACCTCTCATAAAATGGTGCTTTGCTTTTACAGTAAAACCAAATTTAAAAGCTTTTAATCCTAAAAAAATCGTGAACCGTTACGAACAATTTATAGCCGAGTTTTTATCTGAGTATAAAGAAGTATCGCTTGAAAAAATTGGCGTTATAAAAATTTTAAATACCAACGCAGATCCTGAAACACATGCAATACCTGTTGATTTTAAATTTAATAAAAAAGCCATTACATCACCTGAACTGATTGATTTTATTTCGTCGAAAGTTGCAAAAAGCAAAATGCTTATTGCTGCAGATATTGAATCCCATTTAACACAAGCAAAAGAATTTATAAATATTGGTAAAACGTACGAAATAATAAATGCAGGCTTCATTAAAAAAAATAATAATGGTGAGTATGAATTTCTTCCTTTATCACAAGCTGTGAAAGCACAAAAAAATTTTAGCCAGCCAGCAATTAAAAATAAGCCTGCAAAAAAAAGAGGAGCTTCTGCTGTACAACTTTTTACATTGATTATTGTATTGGCAATTTTAGGAGGATTGGGTTGGGAAGCTTACCAGTTTTTTTTAAAACCGACGATAAAAAATATTGCGAAAACCGAAACTGTAAATAATACTGATACATCTAAAAATAGAGATTCTGTATCATCCAATAGCATTAAGCCTGTTGTTGATACAACATATAAAATGTACAATAACAGCGATACTGTTTTAGTGCATTACATTTATGAAACAACTAATCTTTTATTGAGAGCGCAATCTAGAACAAGTAAGCTTATAGATTTTGGTAATATTGCTGGTTTCGACAGTACAATTAGTGGTGCAGGTAAATTATATTCATTATACATTTCAAAAAGAACAAAAATTTCTGATACACTTACTGTGAAAGATTCGCTTGTAAAATTTATGCAAAAAGATATTCAAATCAAAATTGCATCAAATTAATAAGCGTGTATTCGGTTTGAATAAAAGTTCTAAATAAAAAAAGCCGCTCCATTATTTTGAAGCGGCTTGTATAAAATCAAAAAATTTATTAATAATCCATTCCCATTCCACCACCTGGCATTCCTCCGGCTTGAGGAGCAGCAGATTTAGGTTCAGGTTTATCAGCAATTACACATTCTGTTGTTAACAACATACCTGCAATAGAAGCTGCATTTTCCAAAGCTACACGTGTAACTTTTGTAGGATCTATAATACCTGCAGAAAATAACTTTTCATATTTTTCTGTGCGTGCATTAAATCCAAAATCACCTTTGCCTTCTTTTACTTTTTGTACCACTATAGAACCTTCATTGTCATTATTTAATTTATCTAAAGCTTCAACTGCGCGAATGAAAGCAGTACCACCACCAGGAACAATTCCTTCTTCAACTGCAGCACGTGTTGCATGCAATGCATCATCAACACGATCTTTCTTTTCTTTCATTTCCATTTCTGTAGCAGCGCCAATATTTAATACAGCAACACCACCGCTTAATTTAGCAAGGCGTTCCTGTAATTTTTCTTTGTCATAATCAGAAGTTGTTGTATCAATCTGTGCTTTAATCTGGTTAATACGTGCAGTGATATCTTCTTTATTACCGGCACCACCAACAATAGTTGTATTGTCTTTATCAATTGTAACTCTTTCCGCACGGCCAAGATAACTTAAGTCAGCATTTTCAAGTTTGTAACCTTGTTCTTCACTTACTACAATACCTTTTGTAAGTGTAGCGATATCATTCAACATTTCTTTTCTGCGATCACCAAAACCAGGAGCTTTTACAGCAGCCACTTTAATTGTACCGCGTAATTTATTCACGATTAAAGTTGCTAATGCTTCGCCTTCGAGATCTTCTGCAATAATTAATAATGGAGCACCTTGTTGTGCAATCTTTTCAAGAATGTGAAGGATATCTTTCATTGCACTTATTTTCTTATCATAAATAAGTATATAAGGCTTTTCCAGTTCAACTTCCATTTTTTCGCTGTTAGTAACAAAGTAAGCAGAAAGATATCCGCGATCGAATTGCATACCTTCTACTATTTCAATATTTGTATCAGTACCTTTTGCTTCTTCAACAGTTATAACTCCATCTTTACCAACTTTACCAAAAGCTTCTGCAATTAATTTTCCAATTGTATCATCATTATTCGCAGAGATAGAAGCCACCTGCTGAATTTTGCTTTGATCAGAACCAACAGTTTGAGACTGACCTTTCAAATGTTCAATAACAGAAGTAACTGCTTTATCTATACCGCGTTTTAAATCCATTGGATTTGCGCCCGCAGCAACATTTTTTAAACCTTCACTTATGATTGATTGTGCGAGCACAGTTGCAGTAGTTGTACCATCACCTGCAATATCTGCAGTTTTAGAAGCAACTTCTTTTACCATTTGTGCGCCCATATTTTCAATTGAATCTTCCAGTTCAATTTCTTTTGCAACAGTAACACCATCTTTAGTAATGGAAGGTGCACCAAATTTTTTCTCCAACACTACGTTACGTCCCTTAGGACCTAATGTAACTTTTACAGCGTTTGCTAAAATATCAACGCCGCGTTTCATTTTATTTCTTGCTTCAATTTCGAAGAAGAGTTGTTTAGACATAATTATTAAATTAAAAAGTTAGAATTAAAAATTAAAAAAGTATGAGCCGTTTTGACTTTTACTTTTATACTTTGATTTAAACGATGGCGAGAATATCGCTTTCTCTCATGATAAGATAATCAGTTCCTTCGATGCTGATTTCAGTACCTGCATATTTGCCGTAAAGAACTGTGTCGCCTGCTTTTACAGTTACCGGTTCATCTTTTTTACCAGGACCTGCAGCAATAACAGTTCCGCGTTGAGGTTTTTCTTTTGCAGTATCTGGAATGATAATTCCACCTGCAGTTTTTTCTTCGGCTTTAGCCGGTTCTACTATTACTCTGTCATGTAATGGAGTAACTTTCAGATCTTGTTTAGCCATAGCTTGTATAAAATTTTATAGTTTAAACTAATTAGGAGATGCAATCTGTTATCAATTTTTTTGCCACCTTATTTTTAGTAGCCAAATTTTCACCAATACCTTAGCATTGGCAGATTTAATAAGGGCGCAAAGAAAAGGTTTACTGAATGAATGACAAAATTTCATTTGATGTAAGTAATTCAGGTTAGTTTTAATGCAGCTATAATTTTTTAAATTAATTTTAATTAAGTGGTATGAAATTGGCTTTCATCAACTCATAAAAAATACTATATAAATAATTTTTATGAATAATAAAATAGTTGGAGGCGCATTAATTGTGATAGTCGCAGGCTTAGCAACATTTTTCTACATGAGAAGAAAAAATAGATTGAATTTTTTAGCAGCAGATGCTTACGATATAATGGATACAAATTTTCGAAACTTAGAAAAAAGGACTGAAAACTTTTTAAAGCCTATTAAATAAAAGCTTTGAGTACGGAGCTTTGAATTATTTCTAATTTAGTGGAATATCGCGCTTAAGCATAGTATCACGATTTGCCATTTCCCATGCTGTGTAAAAAACAAGTTTTACTCTTTTAGCCATTACATCAAAATTAATTTTATCAATTGTATCTGTAGGTTTGTGATAATCTGCATGCACACCGTTAAAGTAAAAAATTATAGGAACACCTTTACTTGCAAAATTGTAATGATCGCTTCTGTAATAAAACCGATTAGGATCTTTTGGATCATTGAACTTTCGATCAAGCTCTAAATGCGAGTAAGTATTATTTATACTGTCTGATAAACGCATTAGATCGCTGCTTAGTTTGTCTTCACCAATTGTATAAACATAATTTGTTGAATCACCATAATTGCGTGATGGATCAATTCTTCCTACCATATCAATATTTAAATCAACTGTTGTTGAATCAAGCGGAAAAACTGGATGATCAGTATAATATTTACTTCCCCATAAACCTTTTTCTTCACCTGAAACCGTCATAAATACTATAGTTCTTTCAGGTTTATAACCTTTATCTCTTGCTGCAGCAAAAGCCTGTGCAATTTCAAGTACGCTTGTAGTGCCGCTGCCATCATCATCAGCTCCATAATAAATTACAGAATCATGTTTGCCCAAATGATCGTAATGACCTGTTACAAAAACGTATTCGCTTTTTTTTGTAGTTCCGGGAAGTACACCAATTACATCTGTACTTTGAAGATTTTCTGTTGTTTTATTTATACTTATTTGAAGATTGGTATTATAATCTGTATGACTTGTATTCGAATCAACATGCGTATTTAAAAGAAAGTCTGCAACACTTTGCGAAATAAAAAAAACAGGTATATTATTATTTGTTTGAGAAATGTACATATTGCCTTTTCGCTTAAAATTTTTTCGCGGAAAATTATTTGAAACAATTAATAAACCTGCAGCTTTATATTGGGGAAGCAAACTTATTTTTTGATAAAGGCTTCGCATAGATTGATCTGAAAGCGGTGCAATAAGAATCCATTTATCTTTTACATCAAGACTATCATAATCGTTATGCGTTGAGTCTTTAATGCCTTTGCCCGCAAACACAATATTATTTGCTTTCCAGGTGCCTGAAAGAATGCTGCTTCCGGAAGATGCAAAATCATCACCCAATAAAAAATTTTTATTATTTACAGTTAATGTTGCAGAAGTAATTGAATCTTCATAAACAGGAAATGCCATTTGATATTTTCCTGAATCGCCAGGCAACAACTTTAATTTTTTAAAATAATCTTCAATGTATGAAGCGGCTCTTCGCTGACCTTCAGTTGCGGTTTCTCTGCCTTCCATTTGCGCACTTGCAATTACTGTAAGCTTTGTTTTTAAATCGGCAGCTGTAATTATGTCTGCAAATTTTTCTGCAGTTTTATCCTGCGCAAATAAATTGCAAACACAAAAACATATAATAAAAACAAGAATGATTTTCATTGAATTTATTTAATCAAGTAGATATTAACTAACTCCATTCTTCTTTTTCTTTCTGCTGATCTTTTTTATACACTTTTGCAGAAAGGAAAACGCCAAGTTCAAACAAAGAATATAACGGTATGAAAACAATTGTTTGACTGTACCAGTCAGGGCTTGGCGTAATAACAGCTGCAACAATCAAAATAACTACGATTGCATATTTGCGCGATCTGCGCAGCATTTGCGGGGTTATTAAACCAATTTTTGTAAGTGCATAAGTAAGCACGGGCAATTCAAAAGCAATACCACAACCTAAAATAAGATTAGTAAGATTATTTAAATAGTCATCAATAGTTGGCCTGGTTTGAACCATATTAAGTCCGCTAACCTGAAATGTGGCGAGAAAATTAAATGTAAACGGGCCTAAAACAAAATAGCCAAACGCGCCACCAAGAAAGAAAAAAAATGAAACCCAGAAAATTATAAAACTTGTTCCTTTTAATTCTTTAGGTTTTAAAGCCGGTCTTATAAAACGCCAGAACTCCCAAAAAATATAAGGAAAAGCTCCAATTAATCCTCCAACAAATGCAATTGAGAAACTGCCAAAAAACTGGCCGCCAAAAGTGGTTGTTTGCATTTTAATATCTACCGGGGGAAGACAAAGTTCATTGCCTAAATTGAGTTTATGACTTAATGCACATATAGCGCGATAACTAATAAAATTTGGATTAATAGGCCCGGCAATAACATTATCAAATACCCATTGTATTTTAATAAAAATAAGTATAGCGATAACAAGTACAGCGATTAAGCAGCGGATAATATGCCAGCGCAATTCTTCAAGATGATCTACAAATGCCATTTCTCCTCTTCCCTGATTGCGTCTTCCGAAAAAACCTTCAGCCATTCTGTAATTTTTATTTGAGGGTTACAAATGTACGTGGCAGTTAAAGATTCAGATGTATAAATATTTTAAGTTGAATAATATTAACGAAGCAATTTTACTTTAACCATTTCAATGCGCGTATCACTTACATTAAGAATATCAAACTCGTATCTATCAATTATAATACGTTCCTTAAGATGCGGAATTGTTTCGTGTTGATTGATTATATAACCAGATAAAGTTTCTGATTCATCTTCTGGAAAATCAAGTTCATATTTTTCATTTAAATAATCAAGCTCAAGTCTGCCTGAAAAAATATATTCATTTTCTGCAAGCTGTTTCTCTACAAATTCTTCTGTGTCGTATTCATCTTTTATCTCACCAAAAATTTCTTCTAATAAATCTTCCATTGTTACAATACCTGCAGTTCCGCCAAATTCATCAACAACCCATGCAATACTTTTTCTTTCTTTGGTGAATTTATTCATTAAATCAGTTGCACTCATAGTTTCGGGAACAACAGGAATAGGTAATAAAATTGAGCGGAGATGAGATGGCTTTTTAAAAAAATCAAGCTGATGAATGTAGCCTTGTATGTTATCAATGTTGCCTTCGTATACTACAATTTTACTCAATTTAGTTTCAATAAAAGAATTGATTGCTGTTGCAACAGATGTGCTAATGTCCAGCGCTTCAACTTCTGTTCGCGGCACAAGACATTGCCGTACTTTAACCAATGGTAATGACAATGCGTTTTCAAAAAGTTCATTATTTAATTCCTGTGTACCAGGCTCCTGATCTTTTGTTTGCTGATAAAAATGTTCAAGGTCAACTTTTGTAAAAGGCTCTTTATCTTTTACACGAACATTAAAAAGATATTTTAAGATGCCTTCTGCAAAATTTACAAACAATGAAGATATTGGATTGAACAGCCTGTAAAATAATTGCGCAACTGGTGCAAAAAAACTTAAGAGCGTATCGTTTCGTGCTCTGAAAATTGCTTTAGGTAAAAACTCACCAATTATTAAAACAACAATAGAAGAAAGAATCGTATCAAACAGAAGCTTTACATACTCGTTTACAAGATGCAAAGGATTCCATAGAGAGGTGCGCATTAGTTCGCTAAATAATAATCCATAAACAACCAGACAAATATTAGCTCCAACGAGGCAAACACCTAAAAACTTTGAAGGCGCTTCCATAAAGTTTGATAGAATAATGCCACTGCTAAGGCCCTGCTTTTTTTTCAACTCAACCGTAAGTCTGTTAACACTTATAAAAGCTATTTCAAGTCCTGCAAAAAATGCAAATAATAATAGCGTAACAAAAATCCATAAAATCAAATTAATTGAAAGCATAACCGAATATATGGAAGAATTATTTCTCTGACTTAACCTGTTCGGGAAATTGCTGGTTTTTACCCATTTCTAAAATCCAGTCTTTACGGCGCAGCTCAAAATTAGTTCCAAGATATAAACGCCTTACATGTTCATCAGCAGAAAGTTCTTCTGCTGTTCCATGCTTAAAAATTTTTCCTTCAATAAGCAAATATGCACGGTCGCAAATGGAAAGAGTTTCATTTACATTATGGTCTGTAATCAAAATGCCAATGTTTTTATATTTTAATCTTGCAACAACACTTTGAATATCTTCAACAGCAATCGGGTCAACACCGGCAAAAGGTTCATCAAGCAAAATAAATTTGGGATCAACTGCAAGCGCACGTGCAATTTCCGTTCTGCGTCTTTCCCCACCGCTTAAACTATCACCATTATTTTTTCTTACATGATGAAGATTAAATTCGGTTAACAGGCTTTCCAATTTTTCTGCTCTTTCTGTTTTGTTTAGATCCGTCATTTCAAGTACAGCAAGCAAATTATCTTCTACACTAAGTTTTCTAAATACGGATGCTTCCTGCGGCAAATATCCAATACCCATTTGCGCACGTTTGTACATGGGTAATTTTGTTATATTCAAATCATCTAAAAAAACTTCGCCTTCATCAGCCTTTATTAATCCCACAACCATATAAAAAGTAGTGGTTTTGCCTGCACCATTCGGCCCAAGTAAACCAACAATTTCACCTTGTTCAACCTGTACAGAAACATCATTAACTACAGTGCGCCCGCTATACGTTTTAATAAGATTTTTTGTGGTGATTGTAAGGCTCAATGCAAATTGATTTGAAACAAAAATAGCGAATGAGATTAATGAAAAAAGGAAACTATTTATCTTAACAAGTTGTATTTATTTAATTGAAGCACGTACTGTTTTTACATCTATTGCAGAAATTGCCGAAGACTTATTGCCAAAACTGCTGCGTATAAAAGTGAGTACATCCGCAATTTGCTGATCAGTTAAATATTTTTGCGCAGGCATATTGTTAGAATATGTTTGCCCGTCTATCGGAACCTTTTCAACTGAACCTTGCAAAACCCATTTTATAATTTTGTTTTTGTCACCTGTTACATAAGATGTTTTAATCAATGGCGGATTCATCATTGGTACGCCACTTCCATCTGCCTGGTGACAGGTAAGGCAATATTTTTTATATAATTCGCTTCCTCTTTGTTTTGATGTTTGTGCAGGTTGCGTTGAAGCTGCGCATAAAATACAACTTGCAAGAAAAATAACCACAACTATTTTTTTCATTTTATTTTCCTGCATAAGTGATTTTATAAATTGTTCCTTTTACATCATCACTAACATATAAAGCACCATCCGGA